>NZ_JBNNSK010000008.1:0-242640 GCF_050277655.1 Peribacillus sp. NPDC097675
GTCACACCCGTTCCCATTCCGAACACGGCAGTTAAGCTCTTCAGCGCCGATGGTAGTTGGGGGTTTCCCCCTGTGAGAGTAGGACGCCGCCAAGCATATAATATGGAGGATTAGCTCAGCTGGGAGAGCATCTGCCTTACAAGCAGAGGGTCGGCGGTTCGATCCCGTCATCCTCCACCATTATTTTTACACCTGCCGGTGTAGCTCAACTGGTAGAGCAACTGACTTGTAATCAGTAGGTTGGGGGTTCAAGTCCTCTTGCCGGCACCATTTTCATAGTAGGACAAGCATGAGCCATTAGCTCAGTTGGTAGAGCATCTGACTTTTAATCAGAGGGTCGAAGGTTCGAATCCTTCATGGCTCATCATTTTTATGCGGGTGTGGCGGAATTGGCAGACGCACCAGACTTAGGATCTGGCGCCGCAAGGCGTGGGGGTTCAAGTCCCTTCACCCGCATCTTTCATGCGGAAGTAGTTCAGTGGTAGAATACAACCTTGCCAAGGTTGGGGTCGCGGGTTCGAATCCCGTCTTCCGCTCCACTTTTCGTATGTGCCGGGGTGGCGGAACTGGCAGACGCACAGGACTTAAAATCCTGCGGTAGGTGACTACCGTACCGGTTCGATTCCGGTCCTCGGCACCATCTTAATATGCGCCCGTAGCTCAATTGGATAGAGCATCTGACTACGAATCAGAAGGTTGTAGGTTCGACTCCCGCCGGGCGCACCATGTATTTTGCGGGAAGTAGCTCAGCTTGGTAGAGCACTTGGTTTGGGACCAAGGGGTCGCAGGTTCGAATCCTGTCTTCCCGACCATGTGATTTTAATATGAATGGGGCCTTAGCTCAGCTGGGAGAGCGCCTGCCTTGCACGCAGGAGGTCAGCGGTTCGATCCCGCTAGGCTCCACCATTTTTTATCAATAAAACTTATATTATTTTGGCGGTGTAGCTCAGCTGGCTAGAGCGTACGGTTCATACCCGTGAGGTCGGGGGTTCGATCCCCTCCGCCGCTACCAATAAATATAAGGACCTTTAGCTCAGCTGGTTAGAGCAGACGGCTCATAACCGTCCGGTCGTAGGTTCGAGTCCTACAAGGTCCACCATATGAATTTTTTCTTAGCCATGGAGGTATACCCAAGTTCGGCTGAAGGGATCGGTCTTGAAAACCGACAGGGGAGTCAAATCCCGCGGGGGTTCGAATCCCTCTACCTCCTCCATTTTTTTTTAAAAGCATCAAGTTGTTTTAAAACAACCTTACATACTAGGAAGTAAAAAAACAGTATTCATGAAAACTTGAGGCAAAACAGTTTCATTATTACCGTCGCGGGGTGGAGCAGTCCGGTAGCTCGTCGGGCTCATAACCCGAAGGTCGCAGGTTCAAATCCTGTCCCCGCAATTATTAGGTCCCGTGGTGTAGCGGTTAACATGCCTGCCTGTCACGCAGGAGATCGCGGGTTCGATTCCCGTCGGGACCGCCATTTTTATTTGTTCGGCTCAGTAGCTCAGTCGGTAGAGCAAAGGACTGAAAATCCTTGTGTCGGCGGTTCGATTCCGTCCTGAGCCACCATTATTATCTTAAATTATGGCGATTGTGGCGAAGTGGTTAACGCACCTGATTGTGGTTCAGGCATTCGTGGGTTCGATTCCCATCAGTCGCCCCATTTCGCGGGTGTAGTTTAGTGGTAAAACCTCAGCCTTCCAAGCTGATGATGAGGGTTCGATTCCCTTCACCCGCTCCAATATGGGCCTATAGCTCAGCTGGTTAGAGCGCACGCCTGATAAGCGTGAGGTCGATGGTTCGAGTCCATTTAGGCCCACCATATTTTATTGTTCCGCAGTAGCTCAGTGGTAGAGCATTCGGCTGTTAACCGAACGGTCGTAGGTTCGAGTCCTACCTGCGGAGCCATGGGGAAGTACTCAAGAGGCTGAAGAGGCGCCCCTGCTAAGGGTGTAGGTCGCGCGAGCGGCGCGAGGGTTCAAATCCCTCCTTCTCCGCCATTTCGGCCCGTTGGTCAAGCGGTTAAGACACCGCCCTTTCACGGCGGTATCACGGGTTCGATTCCCGTACGGGTCATAGAATAGGTGCTATCTAAATAGACCTTAAAAACAGGTAAGAAAAACATTTCGTTTTTCTTACCTGTTTTTTTTGTTTTTTATCCATGAAAAGTAGCTGAGAACTTTCAGTTTCTCTCCGTAAATTAAGTACTGTAATCCTCGCCATCATCCTTAACTTATACATACAGACATAAGATGAGACCAACCATGATCAACAGGTATCCTGTACGGTAGCCTGACGCATTGTAGAGTGTTTTCTATTTTAGGGGGGGGAACTTTTTTGACCTTTGGTCATTCCCATGGGCATGTGATGCGTCGTGAAGATCTCTAAGCAACACCATTATGGAGATAACTTGTTACACTTCATGAAATTGATTGAAGGCAATGGATAAGAACAGCTGTATTGGACGCTATCCCAAACTATAGTTCTCAGGTGCCTTACTAGAAGCATCTGAATGGCAGTATACAGGCACTCAAAAAAGACCGCAGAAATTCAGAAGAATTCCTGCGGTCTTTTTGCATCTTACTGTTTAGTTATCATTTCTTTACTCGAGATTTGCGTGTTGGCCATACATTTTATTAGTATCCAAGCCCTTTTTATCCATTAACCTTAAAATGACAGCATCATAAAAAAGTAAGAGAGTTTGCTCAAAAAGAGAACCCATTGGTTGGATAGTCTGGTAATCGCCTTCTGATTGATCTTTAGGGGCACCAGGCATTTTTATTGTGATATCTGCCATCTTTCCAATGGTCGATTCAAGGGAAATGGTAGGAGTCGCAATGGTTCCACCAATGCTTTTTGCTTTCTCAGCTATGGAAACCAAGCTTTTGGTTTCTCCTGAACCGGTTCCAAGAATCAAAATGTCTTCTTTTTCAAAGGAAGGGGTGACCGTTTCACCTATTACATATGCATCTATCCCCATATGCATCAGCCGCATGGCAAAGGATTTACCCATAAGCCCTGATCTTCCGGCACCCGTTACAAAAACTTTCTTTGATTCAAGAATCGCATTAACGAGTTTTTCTGCTTCTTCGTCAGCTATTAGGTCTACTGACTGACTTAGCTCTTGTATGATTTTAGCTAAATATTGAGAAGTTTGCATGATAGATATTAGCCTTGTTTAACTAATTTTTGTATTTGGGCAGCTGTTCCTTTGATATCAGCTTGTCCAGTGATACCTCCACCAACAATGACAAGGTCAGGTTGTGCTTTAATGACTTCTGGAAGTGTATCTAATTTTATGCCGCCTGCTACAGCAGTCTTGGCTTTTTTTACAACGCGTTTAATGGTTTGAAGGTCTTCAAAAGAATTTTTTCCAACGGCTTGTAGATCGTAGCCAGTGTGCACACAGATGTAGTCGACACCAAATGCATCAAGTTCTTTGGCGCGAGTTTCAAGGTCTTTCACAGCAATCATATCAACAAGGATTTTTTTGCCTTGTTTTTTAGCTTCTTCGACAGCCCCTTTGATGGACATATCTTCAGCTGCACCAAGAATCGTGATGATATCAGCTCCAGCTTCAGATGCCTTCATCACTTCGTAACCGGCCGCATCCATGATTTTTAAGTCAGCTAATACTGTTAGAGATGGGAAAGCTTCTTTCATTTCCTTAACAGCGCGAAGCCCTTCGTTAATGACTACGGGTGTACCGATTTCAACGATATCGATATATTCCTCCACTTGTTTCACCAATTCAATACCTTCTTGAATGTTTACTAAATCCAATGCCAATTGTAATTCCATTTATCGTTCACTCCTAATAATAGTTTTAGTACATTGCACAGTAAGTATGTACTTCTTGTCCTCATTCAATGCACAGGCAAGATAATCATATCGCCTGTACAATTAATCATATACTAAGTATAATATTTTTGTTAGTACGCACTTTAATTTTACATAGTGTTAAAAAGTATACTATGGGATAGTAGAATATATATTTGGAGGAGATTGGGATGACAAGGCTGCAGAATAAAACATTCAATTGTGAGAAGGAATTGACCCTTTCTGTTATTGGGGGGAAATGGAAGATGCTTATTTTATGGCACTTAGGCAAGCAAGGGACGAAGCGTTTTGGTGAACTGAAGGCACTCATGCCGGGCATTACTCAAAGAATGCTCGTAAACCAACTTCGAGAGCTGGAAGAAGATCTTATTGTTCATCGCGAAGTCTATCCAATCGTTCCGCCCAAAGTTGAATACTCTCTGACCGAACAAGGAGAGAGCCTAATGCCGATTCTTGATTCAATGTATGATTGGGGTAAGAATTATATGGAGAATGTCGTTGGAGTCCAAGTAGATAGCCAAGAGGGTCTCAAGTAAAAATATTTCTTCCTTTTTTCGTATCCAGTGATTTTTCCTCCTCTTTCTTACCTTGATATGGTGTTTGATAGGGTAACGGAAGCCTTTGGCAGCTCTGGAGTGCCTGTAGAGTATATAAAATCATAAAAAAGAAAAGTGCAGACCTGTAAGATTTCTGTACAGGTCTGGCACTTTTCTTTATTTTTCATCTATATAGCTATCTTTCTTTTTATAAGGGATATTGCCTATTTTTGAGTCGATATTTTTCTTAGCCAACATTTCTTCGTATTCTTCTTTGTTTTCATTAGAGACGACTTGACGGTTTTTCCCTTTGATATCATTGGATGCATATCCTTCATAGCCCTCAGGGAACGTTTCGTTTTCGTCTTCCGTATCATAAAGTTCATTATAGCTCGTGCGATTATGCTGGTAGTCCGCTGGAGTGTCTGAAGTACCGAATTGGGCGACTTCACCGAAACTATCTTCTTTGACCGCATTTTCGTCATGTTTATCTACTTGGCGCCTATTCTCGAAATTATCTCCCTTAGAAGGAATCAGGATTTCTTCTTCGACTGGTCTGTATTCGTCAATGACGTCGGAATGAACTTTTTGTTCCGGTGTATGCTCAATACAATATAAGGTGGAAGGAACTACTTCAAGACGTTCATAAGGAATATCCTTACCGCATTCCTTACAGGCGCCGTAAGTCCCATCCTGTATAGCTTCCAATGCACGGTCAATTTTTGCGATTTCCTCTGCACCATGTTCACTGAGTGCTTGATATCTTTCCTTGTCGAAAAGCTCGGTGCCTAAATCGGCAGGATGATTATCATAGGAAGAGATTTCACCGGAAAAATCGGTTTGTGCTTTTTTGGTGAGGGTTTCGTCATTCTTGATTCTTTGTTGAAGTTTATTTTTTTCATTTAACAATTCTTCTTTTAGGGTCATGATTTGTTTTTCAGTAGCCATTGATTCCCACTCCTTTTATAAGTACAAGATCTGATACTTCGATTTTATTCTGTTATTAGTAAGTACCCGAATTAATGGAAGGAGAAACAAGTAAATAACCCCATGCCTAGGCATGGGGTTAAATGGCGTTGCTTTATTGAATGAAATAATGGATGAGCAAGCCAATGAACATCAGCAGTCCGAAGAAGGTATTCGTCTGTGCGGTTGCTTTCATCGCTGGCACCATCGTAATGGCTTCCGTCTTTCCTACAAAGCCTTTGATGGCCGCCAGGGCTTTCGGAATGCTAAGGAAAGCAAGAAGGATCCATGGTGTTACATCGCCTAATAGAATCAGTCCAACAATCCATACATAACAGACAGCAAACATGATGGACATGAAGGTTAGTGCGTTTTGTCTCCCCATTACGACAGGCATCGTTTTGCGACCGTGGGCCTTATCGCCGTCATGGTCACGCAGGTTATTCGATAAATTGATCAACCCGACCAGAACACCGCTTGGTACGGCAATCAAGACTGCCATGGAAGAAACGGTACCGGTTTGAATGTAATAGGCGATCAAGATGATCAAGAATCCCATGAATAGACCGGAAAAAAGTTCGCCAAATGGTGTATAGGATATAGGCAGCGGGCCTCCTGTATAAAGGTAGCCGACCAGCATACAAACAAGGCCGACCACTGCGATCCACCAAGATGATGCGGCGCAAATATAGATTCCCAGCAATAGCGAGATTCCGTACATACCAAGTGCCAAGGTCATGATAAGTTTCGGGGTCATGCCATGACGGACTATCCCGCCACCGATGCCGACCGATTCTTCCGTGTCGAGGCCTCTTTTAAAATCATAGTATTCATTAAATAAGTTCGTTGCAGCTTGAATAAGGATGCTTGCAATCATCATGGCCGCAAATAAAAGCCAATTTACTTCATCCTCTATTAGAGCAATGACGGTTCCAAGTAGGACCGGTACAAAAGCTGCAGTAAGTGTATGTGGACGAATTAACTCCCACCAGATTTTCCAGGTTCTCTTAAGGGGAAGCTCGTCGTATTCTTTTTGCATTATTTCTCTCCTCAAAATCATGATCAGTACCTTAAAATTATAACAAAGATTGAATTTGTTCACAAAAGGATATCCTATAAAATGTAGGAAAATGGGTGAACAAGCCTGTCAAATTGATGTAGTTCCTACATCATTATCTAAGATTCATATAATAAGGAAAAAAGAGGGCATGGCTGCTTTTGTTTAAGGGGGCGTTTTATTGACATGAGGTTGAATGGAGGTGTATCTTTAAATAGGTTAAAAAGCTTTTAAAATGTACGATTTGGGGGGATTTTCATGGCTATCTCGAAAGAAACTGAACGGTTTCAGGGACTGGCTATTGCCATACAAAAGGCGAAGAACTTGAATGAACAAGTTCTATTCAGTCATATAAAGAAAGTAGAATTCACTAACCCCCTTTCATTTTATCAAGCTGGAAGAGAACGGTATAAGGGTGAACGCTTCTTCTGGCAGGATCCCGCAAAAGATATAACCATCACTGGTTTAGGAAACGTTAAGAAAATCCAGGCGGCACCAAATGCCGACCGTTATAGAGAAGTTGAAATGAGCTGGATCAAGCTGCAGAATACTGCTGTTAAAACAGGAGTGACCGATGTGGATGCGACCGGCCCTTTACTATTTGGGGGCTTTTCTTTTGATTATGAAACCAACAGTACGTTCCTTTGGAATCAATTTGGGGACAATCTGTTCTATATACCTGCCTTCATGCTATCGATAGTGGAAGGAGAGGCCTACTTAACGACAAACCTACTTTGTTCGCCGGATGATTCAGAAAAACTCTTCATAGATATGATAAACGAAAGGGAAGCATTCCTTATCGGAAAAATGGATGATGGTGAGTTACATGCCAATGCCTTTGTTGAGCAGAAGGAAGTTGAGCCTGAGGCTTGGAAGCAGACTGTTGCACAGGCTGTTGAAGAAATTAAGACGACGGATCTTGATAAGATTGTCCTTGCAAGAGAATTGCGTCTTGTGTTTGAACGTTCCATCGATTCAAAAATGGTACTGGAGCAATTGATTGCAGAACAACCATTGAGTTATATTTTCAGTTTGGAAGCAGGTGGTGACTGCTTTGTCGGTGCAACTCCAGAGCGATTGATCAAAAAGCAGGGAAATGAAATCTTTTCGACATGCCTTGCGGGTTCAATGGGACGAGGTAAAACCGAGGAAGAAGACAGGCTTCTAGGTAATGATCTTCTTTCGGATCAAAAGAATCTACAAGAGCATCAATATGTCGTTTCAATGATTTCCAACGCTTTTGAGGCGGTATGTGATGAGGTCACGATTCCATCAGGTCCAAAGTTGATGAAGAACCGTCATATACAGCATTTGTATACACCGGTGAGAGGAACGTGTAAAGCGGATACGACTATTTTTGAATGTGTCGAGAATCTTCATCCAACGCCGGCATTGGGGGGGCTTCCAAAAGAGAAGGCCGTCACGCGCATTCGGGAAATAGAAGGTCTGGAACGAGGCTTTTATGCGGGACCACTCGGTTGGGTGGATTCGAAGGGGAACGGGGAATTCGCGGTCGGTATCCGTTCCGCACTGTTACAGGACAATGAGGCATCGCTTTTTGCAGGATGTGGTGTGGTAGAAGATTCAACACCGGAGAGTGAGTTCCAGGAAACTGGGATTAAATTCAATCCGATGTTAAGCGCTTTAGGAGGAAAAATGAATGAATGAACGAGATGCATTGACAGCTTATGCTGCTTCGTTTGTCGATGAGCTGGCACAAAACCAAATGAAGCATGTAGTAGTGAGCCCTGGTTCACGATCTACGCCTCTTGCATTGTTGCTGGTGGAACATCCTGATATCAAGACACATATTAACGTTGATGAGCGTTCGGCCGCTTTTTTTGCTCTTGGATTGGCTAAGGCATTAAAAGAACCAGTCGGACTTCTTTGTACGTCAGGAACGGCTGCGGCGAACTTTCATCCTGCCATCATTGAGGCTTTCTATTCAAGGGTACCCCTTGTTGTAATGACGGCGGATCGGCCGCATGAATTACGTGATGTCGGGGCTCCTCAGGCCATCGATCAAATCAACTTATATGGAAAGCAAGTGAAGTGGTTTGTCGAAATGGCTCTTCCGGAGAATAGTGATGAAATGATCCGGTATGCCAGGACCATTGGAGCAAGAGCGGTAGCAACGGCGTCGATGGAACCTTCTGGACCTGTCCACTTGAATTTCCCGTTACGTGAGCCACTGATTCCCAATCTAAAACAAGCCGAAGAATATAGGCACAATAAAGTGAAACCGACTGTGATGATTGATAGTGGCATTCTTTCTCTAGCATCCTCACAAATAGAAGCAGTGACTTCTACCTTATCACAAGCGAAGCAAGGCATTATCGTGTGCGGGGAATTAAGGAATCCAGAGATGAAGGAAGCGATCATCGCTTTAGCGGACAAGCTCGCATTCCCGATACTGGCAGATCCCCTTTCCCAATTAAGGAGCGGCATGCATGATAAAGACGGCATCATTGAGACATATGATACGTTTTTACGTGATGAAGCAGCGAAGGCTGCATTCCAACCGGATGTTGTGCTTCGATTCGGTTCAATGCCGGTCTCGAAGCCATTGCTGTTATTCTTGAAGAAGCAGAAACAGGCTGTAACATTGGTCATCGATGGTGGCGCAGGCTGGCGTGAACCGGCTGGCTTGGCTACTAGCATGATTTATTGTGATGAAACGGATTTTTGTCATCGCATTGGTGAAAACTTAACGAGAGCTACGGAAAGAAACTGGCTTGGTTTGTGGCAAGCTATTAACGAAGCGACGAAGCATGCTTTATCTTCCATCCGCGATGAAGTGGAGTTAAGCGAAGGAAAGCTATTTTCTCTACTACAGGATTTGATGCCGGCAGGTTCGACACTATTCGTCGGCAACAGCATGCCAATCCGAGATCTTGATACGTTCTTTTTGAATAATGATAAAAAAATCAAGACGATGGCCAACCGGGGAGCGAACGGGATCGATGGTGTGGTTTCCACGGCACTTGGAGTCAGTACGGTTTCTGAAAATACGGTATTGGCTATAGGCGACTTAAGCTTTTTCCATGATATGAACGGCTTGCTAGCGGCTAAACTGCAAAAGCAGAATTTCACGGTGTTATTGATCAATAATGATGGCGGTGGCATTTTCTCATTTTTGCCACAGGCAAAAGAGAAGGAACACTTTGAAACGTTATTCGGGACACCGCACGGACTTGATTTTTCCCATGCCGCTGCGCTTTATGGTGGAAAATATAACAAGGTCCAATCTTGGGAGGAATTAGGGCAAGTCTTTGTCGAATCCTTTGAAATACCTGGCTTGAAAATCATCGAAGTACCTACAGAGAGGGAATCCAATATGCAAATCCATCGAAATTTGTGGAGTTTTGTTTCCCAGGAAATAAAAAAGGTGCTAAACAGGGAAATTTCATGAAAATAGTCAGTGGAGATGTCACATATGCTGTTGAAATAACGGGAAATGGCGAACCTCTCATGTGCCTGCATGGGTTTACCGGAAATCGGGATACATGGGATTTTCTTGTTCCAGTGTTGCAGAATCGCTATTCGCTCATCCTGGTTGATATCATCGGCCATGGGGAAACGGTGGCGCCTGACAATTTCGAGCGGTATGGGATGGAGCAGGTAGCAAAGGATTTGAAGCATATTTTAGATGAGCTGAAACTACCTAAAGCCCATATCCTTGGGTACTCGATGGGAGGCAGGCTTGCCTTGGCCTTCTCTTGTTTGTATCCGGAATCTGTTCATACATTGATGCTGGAAAGTGCCTCTCCCGGTCTTGAGACAGAGAAGGAACAAGAGAGTCGCAGAAGCAATGATGCGAAGCTTGCCCAGCAGATTCTTGAAAACGGGATGGAAGCGTTTGTCGAAAAGTGGGAAAACATCCCGTTGTTTGAAACGCAGAAAGTGCTGCCAACAGATGTACAAACCTCGATTCGGCAACAACGACTTGGGAATGTACCGACCGGGCTGTCGAATAGCCTGCTAGGCATGGGGACTGGAAGCCAACCTTCTTATTGGGAGAAGCTTGAAGACTTGGATTTTCCAGTGTTGCTTGTGACGGGTGAACTTGATCCAAAGTTCTGTCATATTGCTAAAATGATGCAAAATCGATTGAAAAATGTCGAATGGAAAAAAATTAATGGCGTCGGGCATGCGATTCATGTGGAAGATGGACAAAAGTTTGGTAAAATAATAAGTGAGTTTTTAAAGCGAAATAAGGAGGAATTACAATGACAATTCAATGGGAAACTATTCGTGAATATGACGAAATTTTATACGAGAAGTATAACGGCATCGCGAAAGTATCGATAAACCGTCCGCATGTACATAATGCATTCACACCTAAAACGACTGCAGAGATGATTGACGCATTCGCAAGAGCACGTGATGATGCCAGCATCGGTGTCATCATTTTGACAGGTGTAGGCGGCAAAGCCTTCTGTTCAGGTGGAGACCAAAAAGTACGCGGCAATGGCGGGTATGTTGGGGAAGATAATATCCCACGCCTGAATGTACTTGATTTACAACGTTTAATCCGTGTGATTCCAAAGCCGGTCGTAGCGATGGTTGCAGGTTATGCGATTGGTGGCGGTAATGTATTGAATGTCGTTTGTGACTTAACAATCGCTGCTGACAATGCGATCTTCGGTCAAACTGGTCCGAACGTGGGAAGCTTCGATGCCGGTTACGGTTCAGGTTACCTAGCTCGTATCGTTGGACATAAGAAAGCACGTGAAATCTGGTACCTATGCCGTCAATACAATGCACAAGAAGCATTGGATATGGGCTTAGTCAACACAGTTGTGCCTCTAGATCAATTAGAAGCTGAAACAGTTAAATGGTGTGAGGAAATGCTTGCGAAGAGCCCAACAGCGCTTCGTTTCTTAAAAGCAGCGATGAACGCCGATACAGATGGACTTGCTGGTCTTCAACAACTTGCTGGGGACGCAACTCTTTTATATTACACAACAGATGAAGCAAAAGAAGGCCGCGACGCGTTCAAAGAAAAACGTGATCCAGACTTCGGACAATTCCCTCGTTTCCCTTAATGAAAAAAGTAAGAGAATGAGTGGTTTGATTAGGGGACAGCTTGGCGAAACTATTCGTCGAGCTGTTTTCTGTATCTAAAAGAAAAAGGAGAGGGCTCTTGGATGACTGAAGAGAAATTGCCGAATTGGCTGAAAAACCGTGCTCATTTATCACCTGACCGTCCGGCGATTGAGTTTGAAGGGAGCACGTATACGTTTCTCGAATTACATAGATTGACGGAAAGTATGGCCGGTAAATTGGCAGGTAGTGGTGTAAAGGTTGGTGATTCATGCGCGGTCTTACTTCGGAACCATATCGATAGTGTCGTCGTGATTCATGCACTCTTTTATCTCGGTGTGAAAATCGTCATGCTTAACAATAAGCTCACGGTAAGGGAATTATCATGGCAAATCAAGGACAGCGAGTCAATGAGATTGATTTCGGAACAAGGATTTTCAGAGAAGCTTGCTGGGATTCAAGATTCGCTTCCAGGTGTAACGGTCCTTTTGAAAGAAGAATTGCCTATGGGAGGAACCGCCGAGATACGTGATACATTTTTTCTTGAAGATACCGCGACGATCATGTATACATCAGGTACGACGGGCCATCCAAAAGGCGTCATCCAATCGTTCGGCAATCACTGGTGGAGCGCAGTCGGCTCCGTATTGAACCTTGGTTTGAGGGAAGAGGACAGCTGGTATTGTGCGGTTCCTATTTTTCATATAAGCGGTTTGTCGATTTTGATGAAAAGTGTGATTTATGGCATGAAAGTCGTGTTGGTAGAGAAATTCGATGAACACGAGGCAAACCAATCCATCTTGAATGATGGTGTGACGATGATATCGGTTGTGACGGCGATGCTGAATAGAATGCTGCATGCTCTTGGTACTGCGCGTTATCCGGAAACATTTCGCTGCGTCCTGCTAGGCGGAGGCCCGGCACCTGTACATATGCTTGAAGCGTGCAGGGAAAAAGGAATACCTGTTTATCAGTCCTATGGCATGACGGAAACAGCTTCACAAATCGCGACACTTGCCCCGGAATATGCGATGACAAAGGTTGGATCTGCCGGAAAGGCCTTGTTCCCTGCCCAACTAAGGATAGAGAAGGACGGCAAGATATGCGGAACGGGAGTCCCAGGTGAAATCGTAGTATCGGGTCCGAATGTAACGAAAGGCTATCTAAACCGTTTGGATGCGACAGAGCAAGCGATTTCTGGAGGGTGGCTTTACACGGGGGACCTGGGCTACCTGGATGAGGAAGGTTTTCTATACGTGCTTGACCGGCGTTCGGACTTAATCATATCCGGAGGAGAGAATGTCTATCCTGCCGAAATTGAAAATGTCCTAAGTACGCACCCGGCTGTTTTCGAGGCGGGGGTCACCGGTATCGATCATGAAAAATGGGGGCAGGTGCCGCTTGCTTTCGTTGTCAGGCATAAAGGCATGGATGTTAGCGAAGCGGAGCTGTTGGCTCATTGCCGAGAGGGGCTAGCTGCTTATAAAATCCCCCGCAACGTAGTTTTTCTTGAAGAACTGCCACGTAATGGTGCAAGCAAGCTCTTGCGAAGGGAACTGAAGAAGCAATGGGGGGAACAGGAATGAAGTTGTCGTCCATTACTTTAAGGCTCATGAAGGCCCCTCTAAAGCGTCCATTCAAGACTCATCTGGAAACGGTGACTGAAAGGGAAGTCATCATTGTGGAAGCAAGAGATCAGGACGGGCTGACTGGATACGGGGAAGCGGTGCCGTTTTCGAGTCCATGGTACACAGAGGAAACGGTTAAAACCTGTTTTCATATGCTCGAAGACTTCCTGATTCCAAAGACTTTGGCCTTCGATTTTAAGCATCCGAACGAACTTGCTGGCCTTTGGAGTGGAGTCAGAAGGAATGCCATGGCAAAATCGGCCTTGGAACAGGCAATATGGGATCTGTATGCGAAGCAAGAGGGAATTTATCTAGGAAAGCTGTTCGGTGGGGAAAGGACCGAAGTAGATGCGGGGGTCGTCATTGCCTCTGACCGTGTAGAGGATGCACTGCGTCAAATAGAAGAATGCTTGGAAGTCGGTTATCGGCGATATAAAATCAAGATCAATCCAACGAATGATCTAGAATTCCTTACACAAATAAGAAGTGCCTATCCCGATATCCCCTTGATGGCGGACGCCAATTCAGCGTACACGCTACAAGATGTTCCGCACCTGCAAAAGCTGGATGCCTTTAATCTCATGATGATTGAGCAGCCTCTTGGGCATGATGATATCGTAGAGCACTCCCTGTTGCAAAAAGAGATGGAGACACCCGTTTGCCTAGATGAAAGCATTAATTCGTATCATGATGCGAAGAGTGCACTTATGCTTGAGAGTTGCGGGGTGATTACCATTAAAATGGCGAAGGTCGGCGGTTGGTCCCAGGCGGTCAAAATCCATGACCTATGCGTGGAGCACAATGTTCCTCTTTGGTGTGGTGGCATGATCGAGTTTGGGATATCACGCGCCCATAACCTGGCGTTGGCGACTTTAAAAGGATTCACGATTCCAGGCGATATCTCCTCTTCGTCCCGCTATTGGGAGAGTGACATCATCGAACCCGAAGTCATTGTGAAAAATGGTGTCATCAAGGTTCCGGATAAACCTGGAATTGGATTTAGCATACACAGCGAGCGGTTGGACGAACTGACAAGCTATAGGACTGTGTATAGGTGACTGAAAGTAATATTGGAAGATTATAGATTGAGTGGTGAAGCTGTCATGGGGCAGCTTTTTTTTAGTGTGAATAAAGATGATAGCTTGATAATGCTAAAATCTCTTAAAATATGGCTTTGTTAAAGTTTATTGTTGATTATGTATTCAAAGAAAAACGGAACTTTCATAAGCTTGAAAGTTCCGTTAGTTCAATAAGAACAGAGACGTTTATTCAACAATGTCCGTCGTCTATCCCATCTTAAATCATTCAGCATCGTTATCTTTATCATATAAATCTTTTATAGGAATTACATCGCTTTTATCTTTATATTGTATAGTTATCTTATCCTCATCCGTTAGTTTCTTTTTCTTCCCATTGTACAGTAATAACGTATTTTCATCTTCAAATGTGAAAGTAATGCCACTCCCATCTTTTAGGAGTTTTGCTGGGGTAGAGAAGTCGTTCCTTTTTTCATACACAAATATAGTATCTGTATATCCTTCATCTGTTTTTGCATCTGTTAAAATTATATAATGATTGTCCTTTTTTGCTTTGAATAAAAGTGTAGACATCTTGCCCTGACTTTGAATGTTTGTTTCAACATTACTGGAACTTGCTTGCCACATATTTACAAACACAAAGTAATAAGCAGTTATTAGTACAAGAAACATTGCTAGTAGCGATGATACGATAATTAAGATCTTTTTTCTATTTTTGGAGCGTACCTTTTTGAAATAATCAACGTTCCTTTTATCTTTTCTTCTTTCATTTTCATCTTCTGAAAATAAATCTTCCTTCATTTTGTTTAAATAATTTCGGCATTCTTCACATTGATCCATATGTTTCTCTACCTCTTCGTTTGTTTCTTCACTTGTTAATTTATCAATATAGGCAGGAGCCAAATCCTTAAACACACTATGTTTCATAACCTTACTCATCCTTTCTGAGTTCAAGTTTTGCCCTATAAAAAGTTACTCTTGCCCAGTTTTCCGACTTTTCAAGAACTGAACCAATTTCTTTGAACGATAAGTCCCCCAACAATCTTAAATAAAGTATTTCTCGTTTATCCTCACTGAGTTGATGGGCCTTTTTAAAGAACATAACTTTATCTTCATTTTTTATATAGTCATCTTCCAAGTCGTAAGATGCTATGTTTTCACCTTGTAGTGATTCCTTCAATTGTAGGTTTTTATCTTTACGGTTTAATTCTTGTAGCCAAACGTTTTTAGCAATTGCACAAAGCCACGTGGAAAACTTGGCTGTACCATTATCGTAAAAGTTATTAATGGATTTAATCGCTTGATAAAATGTTTCTTGAGTTAGCTCTTCTGCTAAATCAAGATTGTTTGTCAAAGTTAACAAGTATTTAAAAATAAAATCTCCATAATCTTGGTATATATTGTCCTTATCCACTGCCACCCTCCTTCTTCCGTCTGGCCATTTATCTATGTATCACAAAATTATTGATTTCGTTACAACACTTTTAAAAAAACTGCATCATTATAACAGATGCAGATATTCACTTATTCAATTAAACTACCCTGTTAGTTGATTAAAGAGATAACCTTAAACAGTAAACTTAGATAATCTAAGTGTATCATACGTTTCTTTATTTGGAATTAAATCCCTTTTAGTTATCATATCGTTCACCGTCACTTCATTTCTCTGATGATGGATGCTATCTAATAACTGAAACCACGCAAGGTAATTGTTCAGATATTTGGTCGCCACTCCGTTAAAACGTTGTATCCAACCTTTCAGTCTTCGGTGATAGTTATTGACGTTCTGAATATGATACATACCCTTGGTGCGAGTTTTACCGTCAGACTTAAACTGGTAAATAGATATATCCTTTTCGGTAGCATAGGTTTTACAAGCACGCCAAGCGTCGGTGCATAACACTTTCTCGCTGGAAAGTTTATGACCGATGGCTTTGTCTAATTGTTCTTTGGTTAAAATGCCCCATACCTAACGTCTGTGAGAAGGTCACTTTGTCACGGTCTCTTGCGACCAGGACGCATACCTGTTCGTTACTTATGCCACGTTTCTTTGCGGAACCGCCCCGTTTGCGTGGCTTTCTATCCTTCTAATCGTTGTGGGAGAAGCTGTTTTATTCTACTGGTTAGTTGGAAGGAAAACGGTATCCAATAAGAGAAAAAGAGAATTAGAAAAAATGAAGACAATGGATATAAAATGATGAACGAGATCTGCCCTAAAAAAATATTTATGTGACAAAGCCCCATTTTATTGAAAAATGGGGCTTTGTCTATTTTTCCTTTTATGGATTATTTTGTATAATATAAGAAAGCGATAACAATTAAAGAAAAGGGAAGGGGGGAAGAATATGAAGAAACCATATCTTATTGCAGAAATTTTGCTGAAAAGAGGAATGCCGGATTTGGTCATCAAGGAAATCACTGCATTAGCAGAGTGTGAATTATTTCTCTTGAAAAGAAAATGGGGGACCTTTGACCGAACGACTGAGGCATAAAAAAGGAACCGTCATGTAGGATTCGGTTCCCTTATGTAAAACTATGACTTTTTAAGACGGTATCGATTGACAGGACGGCCAATGTTGCCATACTGGACATCAAGTTGAAGGGTCTCTTGATCATGTAAGTACTCGAGATAGCGTCGAGCTGTTACCCTCGCAATGCCGATTCCATCGGCTACGTCCTCCGCAGATAAAGCCCCAGGTTGAGTTTTAATGAATTTTGTGACTTGTTCTAGCGTGGATTTATTCAAACCTTTTGGAACATCGTCTTTCAACACCTTTTTAGATGACGATATATTTTGAAAGAGAATTCGATCGAGTTGGGTTTGAGATATAGAATGTTCCGGCTCAACTTCCATGCGAAAGGCATAGTATTGTTCCAGTGTGTGTTTCAGCCTTTCATATTTAAATGGTTTGATTAAATAATCGAAGGCACCATTCTGTATCATCTTCCGGATGGTTTTCTGATCATTAGCCGCGGAGATGATGATGACATCGACATCAAGCTGTTCTTTTCTAATTTGATAAAGCGTATCCACACCATTTAAGGAAGGCATGAAGATATCCAAAATGACAAGATCAGGTTTTATCTTCTTGATTTTTTCGAGTCCTTCAAGTCCGTTATTAGCAGTACCTACCACTGTAAATGCGGGTAGCCGCTCAATAAATTGCTTGTTTACCTCTTGGACCATCGGGTCATCTTCAATTAATAGTACACATATTTGATTGGTCATTTGATCTCCTCTATATCGTGCATGGGGAAGGAAAGGAAGAAGCTAGTTCCTTCCTTAGGTCGTGTTGTAAAGCTCATTTCACCATGCGCCTTTGTTACGATTTGATTGATTAAATAAAGCCCAATTCCCGATCCTTCAGCCCCTTTTGTTGTAAAGCCATATTCGAATATAACGTTATGGATATGTTCGGGAATGCCCGGACCATTGTCTTCAAGGACGATTTGGCAATGCTGTTCATCTTGATAGATGGAAAGATAGACTTGTTTGGATTCTTCATCTGAGTATTTTAGTGCCGCAAACGAATTTTCAATCAGGTTTCCTATGATTAATACAAAATCATGGTAATCCAAATCAGGTGGAAAGCGGTCCAGCTTTGTATGTTTGTCCATGATTAGTTCAATTCCAAGCTCCCGACCTAAAGATACTTTACTCAACAGCAGCCCCACTAAATTATCATCGTGAATGTGCTTCGTTAAGAACCTAGTTAATTCTTCCTGCTCCTCGGTAATCTGAAAGATGTATTGCAGGGCATCGTCTAAATTCCCTAGCTGTATCAAACCGGCAATCGTATGAAGCTTGTTCATATGCTCATGATTCTGTACCCGCAGGGCTTCAACGAATGCTTTTACGCTAGTCAATTCTTCTGCAAGCTTCGTCACATCGGTACGATCTTGGAAAATGGCAACGGCGCCAACTGTCTTATCGGCTATCTTAATCGGTACCCGGTTGCTTAGGATATTTTTTTGCTGGACGGATATCTCCTGATTGACGATAGGGGTCGTCCGTTCCAGTACTTCTGGCAGCCGGGTATCATTCACTACATCCGTAATCTTTTTGCCAATCACCGAACCGCTTATGTTCAGCATTTGTTTGGCCTTTTCATTAAATATCGTAATGATTTGATTATTATCAATGGCAATGACTCCTTCATGCATGGCATTGAAGGCAGCTGTCCTTTCAACAAGCATTTGGGAAATCTCATGCGGCTCAAGCTGGAAGGTTTCCTTTTTTATGCGTCTGGCCAGGAGCCATGAGCCGCATACGCCAAAGAGTAGCGTCAAAAAGAGAAGAATCAGAGTTTCGGCCTTTAAATCAACAATCACTTCTGGTATCGTTGGCAGGATGTTCCCGACAAGGACTACCCCGATTTGCTTGTTTTCTTTATCAAGGATTGGAACGAAGGCACGAACGGAAATACCAAGCTCCCCAACGGCCTTGGAGATATATTCATGTTCTGCAAATGCGGCACTCTCGTCGTTGCTTTTCGATAAGGTGCCGAGTTGGCTGTGGACCGGATGTGAATAACGCAAATGCTGATTATTCAGTACGACGATATAATCGGCCTGATGAATTTTTCTTAAGTTTTCAATGATAGGGTTTAGTCCAATCCACCCTTCCGGTTCAAGGACCATTTCTTGCACCTCGGGAAGTTCCGCAATGGTATGGGCCGTAATCATCGAACGTGTACCGGTTTCCTCTTCCCTGATGGAAACGATATTTCCGAATATGATAATTCCACCTATTATGATGGAAAAGGCTACGATTATGAATGATAGTAGGGTGATTTTTAATTGTATGGGCATATGAAAGGATTTATCCATTAGTTTTCCTCCGTGATATCTCCTATTAATAGTAACAGAATGTTCGAATATTTTCGCCCATTTTTGAACGTGTTCATACTACAGTAGAGAAGCTGTGATAGAATAAATGTATATGTGAAGCGGGTCGGTAAGGAGATGTCACTATGCGTGCTTATGGGGGATACATTGTCTTGATTGGGATAGGGGTATTGGTTGCGATATATGTTGCCTTCCAATCGTTCTTTACAAGCTTCGGGTTCGATTTGCCTAAAGATGAAGAACAGGTAGGAATGGAAGATCAAATCGTGATTAAGTTCAGTCATGTGGTGGCTGAAAATACACCCAAGGGTTTAGCGGCAAGTCGGTTTGCTGACCTTGTGGATGAATACACCGATCATCGTGTCAAAATTGAGGTGTATCCCAACCAATCGTTATACAGTGACCATGAAGAAATAAAGGCGTTACAAAAAAATAAGGTGCAGATGATTGCGCCAACCACTTCTAAAATTACGAACATGTCGGAAAAATGGATGCTTTTGGACTTACCTTATATTTTCCCGACCGATGAGGCCCTACAAGAAGCGCTGAATGGGGAAGTGGGAGATGAGCTGCTCAATCATTTACATGAGGTGGATATTAAGGGATTGGCATTTTGGTCGAATAACTTCAAGCAAATAACAAGTAACGACCCGATTCGCCATCCAGAGGATTTTGCCGGGAAGAACTTCAGGATCATGCCAAGTCCGGTGCTTGAAAGTCAATTTCGTCAATTTGGGGCATCCACATCGAGGCTGGATTTTAATGATACGTTCAAAAGCCTGGAAATCAAAAATACGGACAGCCAAGAAAACACGATTTCCAATATCTATTCCAAGAAACTTTATGAAGTGCAAAAGTATTTAACCATAAGTAACCATGGATATTTGGGGTATGTTGTCATGATGAACCAATCTTTTTGGGAAGAGCTTCCCGTAGACATCCAGCAGCAAATTCAGCGGGCAATGGATGATACGACTGCTTGGCTTTGGGACAAGTCGAAGGAAATGAACGAGAACCAGTTGCATGAAATCGAGCAAAAATCCAATATCGAAATTTATACCCTATCCGAAAAAGAGCGGAAGGAGTGGATGGAAGCCATGACTGACATCTACCCTGAATTTGAATCAACCATCGGAAAAGACCTATTAGATAAAATGGAAAGATTAAGGGATAAATATATAGAATGAAGAAAAAAAGAATCCGGACCCAATTGGTATGATTGAGTCCGGATTCTTTTGGTATTACAGACCTTCAGCAGGTTTGAAGGTACGGCATCCAGTTTGGTGGCTAGTATGAGCCCGTTCTTCCGAATAGTGCTCGATTTTTATCATATCCGCAGAACAACGATTACCGTGCTTCCAAAAAGTGCAGCTGTCAACAGCACATTTTACATCCTGAGCCATATGATCTCCTCCTCTTTGATGGTACAACTATAGCATTGAACAAAAGAAAGGCTATTACACGGTGTTAAAAATGGAAAGAGGTGAATCCTTGTATGGACGCACCTCTTGTATTTATTGTAATGCTGTTTGTAAGGTCTTAATGTTATTTTCCATGAGGCTGAAGTAATCCTCACCCGCTTTAATGTCTTTATCAGTCAAGACGGAAAGGTTATGGAATTTGAGTGCTTGTGCTCCCATTTCCTTTTGAATGATTTCAGTTAGCTTCGAACTGATATTTTGTTCATAAACGACGTAGTGAAGGTCTTCATCCTTAGCCATGGTGACGATGCCAGCTAGTTGTTTTTGGGAAGGTTCATTGGATGAAGTAAGACCAGTCACTCCAATTTGTTCAAGACCGTAGCGATCCTCCCAGTAACCATAAGCGGAATGGGATACAATCACTTTATTCGTACGGCCAGCTTTGATTGTTTTGGCGAATTGCTTATCAAGTAACTTCAATTTATCGGAAAGTTCGTTAAATCGATTCGTAAAATAGACTTCCTGTTCGGGCATCTGTTTTGTTAACTCGTCTTTGATGGTTTCAGCCATCTCGATGGAGTAAACCGGGTCGAGCCAAAGATGAGGATTGACGCTACCGTGGTCGTGACCATCATCTTTCATTCCTTCATGGTCGTTTTTTTCATGCTTATGTTCATCGATTTCAACGGACTCACCCACAGCAATCGTAGAAACTCCTTCATCCTTTAAAATCGGTTTTGCTTTTGTCACGAATCCTTCCAGGTTATAGCCGATATAGAAAAATAAATCTGAATTAGCCATGCTTACAATATCCTTTTGAGAAGGATCGAAGGTATGCTCATCTGTACCGGGTGGGTAGATCGTTTCGACATTCACAAATTCTCCCCCGATGGCTTCTGTGAAATATTCGAGCGGATAAACAGTCGTCTTAATATCTAATGTATTTTTAGCTTCATTATTGTTTTCCTCCGATTTGCCGCAGCCCGTAAGAGCCAATGCTGCAATAAGTGAAAGAGAAAGTAATAATTTCCTTTTCATGAAAAATGCTCCTTTATAAATAATTCGTATTGATTACGATTTATAATGTATGATTTAAAAACGAAATGATTACGATTTGCTTATAGTATAATACATAAAAAACATCTGGAAAGCAAGAAATTTTTGCTCACGACCTATTTTTGTTCTTTCTTTTTTTCTGGGACAAGGTCGATACCCCCTGGATGGAATGGATGGCATTTAAGAATCCTGATGATGGCAAGCCAGCTTCCCTTAATCGGGCCAAAACGATTGACTGCTTCCAAGCCGTAATGGGAACAGGTAGGGTAGAAACGGCAGGTAGGCGGTTTTAATGGAGAAATGACAATCTGATAAAAACGTATAACACCCATGATCATTTTTTTCAGCATGACGCTTTCATCTCTTTTCGGATAAATTCACTATCGTTTATTATACCATATTTTTTTTATTTTCAAGAAGGTTAAAAAAGGATGTAGAAAAGAAAATTGGGGCTTGTAAAGGGTATCGGCACAAATTTAAAAGGGTGAAATATATTGTATTTCAAGGTAAAATAGAAGAGACATACAATTAAGGAGTGAATTAAATGCCTTCAGTTGAAAGCTTTGAATTAGATCATAATGCTGTTAAAGCCCCCTATGTAAGACATTGTGGTGTCCATAAGGTCGGAACAGACGGTGTTGTTAATAAATTTGATATCCGTTTTTGCCAACCGAACAAGCAAGCGATGAAGCCGGATACAATCCACACTTTAGAACATTTGCTAGCGTTTAACATCCGTAAGCATTCCGAGCAGTACGATCATTTTGATATTATCGATATTTCGCCAATGGGCTGCCAAACGGGGTACTACCTTGTTGTCAGCGGTGAGCCGACCGTGACGGAAATTATCGACGTACTTGAAGATACGTTCAAGGATGCGCTGCAAATCACAGAAATTCCAGCTGCTAACGAGAAACAATGCGGCCAAGCCAAATTGCATGATCTTGAGGGAGCCAAGAAATTGATGAATTTCTGGTTATCACAAGATAAAGCAGACCTTCATAAAGTATTCGGTTAATTTCTAGAAAAAATCCTGTCTTGGAGAAGACAGGATTTTTTTATTTATCGTGATCTTTTTTCTCTTCTTGATCTTTTTTCTCTTTTTTTATTTATCGTGATCTTTTTTCTCTTCTTCGTTTTTTGGAAGCGGGTCAATGGGATCGACAGTATGCTTGTAGCTGTACCCTTTACCGATAGTCAAGACGGATAACCCCAGGACAATCAGAATCACGATAATGGATATCACTAAAACTGTAATCATATGGATAGCTCCTCTTAGGTTATATTTTAGGTTAATTTTAACATAAGAATTTGGACGAGTGATGTTTCGATTTCGGCAGAACGGGAACTATATAACCATAACCAAATAACGGAGGTAGATATTATGGCTCAGAAAAAATTAGGGAAATTAGTGAACAAAGAAATTGCAAACTTCAACGTTCTTTATACAAAAATCCACAATTATCACTGGTTCGTAAATGGACCTCACTTCTTTGAACTTCACCAAAAATTAGAAGAACTATATACAGAAATCGGTACGGATATGGACGAGTTGGCTGAACGACTTCTTGCTATCGGCGAAAAACCAGTCGCTACTCTTAAAGAGTATCTAGAATTGACCACTATAGAAGAAGCAACTGGTAAGGAAAATACAGAAGATATGGTGCAAAGCGTCATAAACGACTTTGAACAACTTTCTACTGAATTCCTGGAAATCATCGAAGCGGCTGAAGAGGAAGATCCTGTAACAGCCGACATGCTGACTAGCATGAAGAAAAGCTTGAATAAACACGCATGGATGTTACGTGCTTACTTAGGTAACTAAGCTTGATTGAAAAAGACCCTACTTCGGTAGGGTTTTTTCGTATGGAATTAAGTAATAAACGTTTGGAAATTAACCGCTTAGGGACTTTGTACTGTTACCCTTATGTGCAAATCGCCGAGTGCCCAATACACATAGGGCCACGGCAATGTTCACGGCTACGAGGGCCATGCTTACTTCTTCATTTAAAATGAATGAAGCAAGCAACAGTCCGAAAAAAGGTTGAAGCAATTGCAATTGTCCAACTGCCGCTATACCCCCTTGAGCGAGGCCACGATACCAGAACACAAAGCCAATAAGCATGCTGAATACAGATACATAGGCAAGGCTGATGAGAGCGGGTTTGCCTATTTCAGTCCACGATTCCGGTGATAGATAAATGGAAAGTGGCAGCATGAGGGGGAGCGAGAGGACCAGTGCCCAACAAATCACTTGCCAATTCCCCAGCCTCCGGGATAAACGGGCACCTTCCGCGTAACCGAGACCACATACGATGATGGAAGCGAGCATGAATGCGTCGCCAATCGGTGAGGATTCCCCATCATGGATGAAGGCATATCCGGCGACGAGAAAGCTGCCGATGAATGAAAAGATCCAAAAGGAGAGGCGTGGACGTTCGCCGCCACGAACGACCCCAAATATCGCCGTCGAGAGTGGAAGTAGTCCTATAAAGATGACGGCATGTGCCGACGTGACATATTGCAGGGCCAGAGCAGTCAACAATGGGAAACCTACCACCACACCAAACGCGATTACGATTAGTGGAACGATATCGCTTCTTTCAGGACGTTTTTGCTTAAATAGGAGAAGGAGGGCGCCTGCTAGAACACCTGCTATCGCCGCACGGCAGAAGGTAAGGAATAATGGATCGAAATCCGCAACAGCTAAGCGTGTCGCAGGGAGTGAGCCGCTAAAGATCAGTACACCAATAAAACCGTTCACCCAACCATTCGTTTTTTTCTTCTTCATGATAAATCACTCCTCAAATCAGGTAAATCCTAAATTTTTTATCTCCTTATTTCCTTTTAATGGATTACAATGAATATATACCGATAGTACCCTTTAATAAACGGCCAGTTTCCATAAATAAAACCATGCCAGTTAGGAGGAAGCATAACAGTGGATATCACGTTCTTCTTAAATCGCCATCTAGATACTCCCTTATATCAGCAGCTCTATGGGCTACTCAAGAAAAACATGCAGGATGGCCATATCCAAAAAGGAGTGAAACTTCCTTCCAAAAGGTTGCTTGCGGCTCAGCTTTCCATCAGTCAAACGACCGTAGAACGGACCTATGAGCAGCTTGCTGCTGAAGGCTATATTGTGAGTAAACCAAGGAGTGGTTGGTTTGCAGATTATGATGAAACGGAGTTCATACATAGTGAAATGGCAAATACCCCATCTAGTAAGCCTGGGACAAAAGAGAAGGAGAACTGGATTGATTTTCATTATGGCAATGTGGATTCTGTTCATTTTCCTTTTTCCGCTTGGCGAAAAAGCATGGTCAGTAGTTTAGACCAATATGGTCAACAGCTTTATCGGCCTGGACATATATTGGGGGAACTTGAGTTGAGGATGCTCATAGCTGAAAACTTGTACCAATCGCGTGGTGTTCGTTGTCGACCTGAACAGGTCATATTAGGGGCGGGGAATCCAATTCTGTTGCAGATGTTATGCCAAATGTTCGGGCGGGATATTAGCATAGGATATGAGGATCCGGGCTTTCCAAGATCAAGGGATATTTTCGAAATCAATTCCATGAAGGTTCTCCCCATCCCAGTGGATGGTGAAGGGATCTGTATGGAAGGAATCCGAAAAGAAAATCCATTTCTAGTTTATGTAACGCCCTCACATCAGTTTCCCCTTGGAACGGTCATGACGATTGATAGAAGAAGACAACTGCTTAAGTGGGCAGCAGAAAATCAATCATTCATCATAGAGGACGATTATGACGGCGAATATAGATACAGCGGACAACCCATACCCTCCCTGCAAGGGCTTGACCAGCATGACCGGGTCATCTACATGGGTACCTTCTCTAAATCGCTTCTTCCTTCCATGCGCGTTAGCTATATGGTTCTGCCTTTATCTCTTTTAGAAAAAGGCAGAGAAATCACTTCCTTATATAAGCAAACGGTGTCTTGTCATATCCAACTGACACTTATGGAATTTATCACTAAGGGAGAATGGCAGAAACACATCAATAGAATGAGAAAGTTGTACCAAAGAAAGAGAGAGATCCTATTAGAGGCCCTACAAATCGAAATGGGAGAACAAGTGAAGATACGAGGAGGAGACACGGGACTACATATCTTGCTTGATGTGAACTCGCGATTTAATGAAAAAGAGCTTATTGAAAGAGCAAAAGAGCAAGGCGTGAAAATTTATCCCGCTTCCCCGTTTTATGCTAAGCAACCTCCGACCACCACCGTCTTCATCGGGTTCGCAGGGGTTTCAGAAGCAGATATCAAATTGGGTATAAAAAAATTGAAAGCGGCATGGTTCAATTGAACGATGATAGAAAGGCGGGAGGGTCTTATATGGAAACTAGCATGCAGCGACTAACGGAAAAGGATTTAGAAGAAGCGGCAAACCTGTTCACCTGCGTGTTTTGTTCCTCTCCCTGGAACGAACCGTGGAGTGTTAAGACGTCTTACAAACGTTTATCGGATATCAGTCTGACTCCTGGATACATAGGAATTGGTTATTTTGATTCCACTGATACATTAACTGGATTTTTAGTTGGAAATGTAGAGCAATGGGCTGATGGCAAGAGTTTTTATATCCATGAAATCTGTGTACTAGGAACCATTCAACAAAAGGGGATTGGAACCCACTTGTTAACATGTTTAACGAATATCTTGACGGAGAAAAAAGTTGATTCGGTCTATTTGTCGACTGAGAGAGGCCAAGGTAAACCAGAGTTATTCTTCTCGAAAAATGGCTTTACGACAAATGAAGCAAGAGTGGTCATGACAATGGATGTAACTTGAATGCTTATTTTTAATTGTGATATTTCTTAAACTAACGGGGCGCTATCGTTAATAATGAATTTTTTTTACAGAGGATGAAAAGGATGAAAGGCATAAATGAATATCTTAAACAGATTACCCACGATTTAGCTAAAGAAAATTTGAATCGTTATTGGCCAGGTTTTGAAACGGTCGCTTACGCACTATATGATAAGAGTTATGTTTATCTTTTCAACCATCCTAGAATGAAAACAAAAAAGCACTGTGATTATCAAATTTTAAATTGGAATGACCAATTTAATGGTTGTACCCTTATCCTTCATAATGATTATCCAACGGCAATTGTTAATATCGAAATGTATGATGATTATAACAATTTATATTCTATTCTCGTACACGAACTATTCCACGGTTTTCAATATGTTAAGGGCGAAACAAGACTTGCGGATGAAGTTCAGGGAATCACCTATCCGTTATCAAAAGAAAATGTGGAGTTGAGAAATCGGGAAAGATCTACCCTTTTTAATGCTGTGTTAGAAAATAATATGATTAAAAAGAAGCGATATCTAAATACTTTCATTGCCCTAAGAGAAAAACGAGCTACTACATTGAATTATTATCTAGAATACGAAAACCTAATTGAAACATTCGAAGGGCCTGCGTGGTATGTCGAACTAAAGGCATACTCGGAAAAGAATCCGATAGGCTACACATCAATCCTAAAAAAATATGGACAACATCTTAAGGACAAATATGAATCCACCTCTGAAATACGTAGAAGTTGTTATAGTTCAGGATTGTTTATGTGCTTGCTACTAGATGAGTTTTCACCAGGGTGGAAGGAAAGTTATTGGGGTAAAGAGGAAACGTTATACGATATATTTAAGAAACTTTCGGATGACGTAATAAAAATAAATGACGTAGAAATAAGTCCCGAAACAGAGGAAGTAATTAATCACTCTATCCAAAATAGAAAAGATACATTTGAAAGTTTTGAACAACAAACAGGAATTCATCTATTTATTGAAGGAGAGATAACTGCTGAATCATATGATCCGATGAATATCGTTTCATATGAAAATAAGCTTTTGCATATGAATTTTTTGAAAGTAAGCATGAACAATGAAGACTATCTGATACAACAGCCGGTAATTGCCTATTGTAAGGGTGGACTTAAGAATATTGTTAAACTGCATTTGATAGTAGAGAAAGACCCCACTGAAAATGGTGATTCACTTACAGTTGATGGTATCGGAAAAATAAAGGGGACATATAAGAAACGGGAAAATGGTTTACATGTATATGTGAATTAGATTCGTTTCTTATTTAACAAAATGGGACTAGTAGTGGCTGCCCACAAGAAGTACCATAAAGAGTCTCTTTTGATGGAATATCAAATTAGCTTGCAAAAAAAGATAGGCGTCCCAAAATGAGGGACGCCTAATATGATATGTAATTAATGTATATTTCGTGGTGAAAAGTGTGTAGGTTTCGTATCGCTTAAGCTATTTTGAGCGAATTTTCCTTTTAACGTTTCAATAATGTAAAGGCCCATAAGATTTGTTAGTTCTTGGTCATCCATCTCTTGAAGCAATTCGAAAATTTCCTTGCGGTCCAGTTGTTCCAAGACGGCGAACGTTAGCATATCAATATCTTCTTCATCACCAGTCAGTTTATTACGGTACATGTTGTATAATTCTTCAATCAACTTCATAACTTTCACCTCACATTTCTTGAAATCCGTTATCTCTTTATATGTAGGTTATCAAAAAAACCTCATGGTGCATATAAAAATCTGTAGGATGCTTGGGCTTATTATATGTTTTACCCTTTGAAAGATACTTTAATCTATTATTTAACATCTTCCCGATTTGTGCAAACAAAATTTTCCATCGTATGAAGCTGAAAACTGGTGGGAAAATAAGCGTAACAGGCAGGGAAAGGGTTGATGATAAGTGACGGAAATCAGGAAAAAATATTATGTATATCTTCCAAATGGGCAAATAACGCAGGATCGGGAGAGCTCTCCATGGAACTTTGAAATAGAAGCAACAGACAACGAAATCATCCAGCTTAGAGAATTATTCGATCACAATTATTCGGTCGGGGAAGCAAATTTTTATCGCGCCCATGTGCCTTATCTGCAATACCATTATGATCGTGAAAATGATGAGCAGGATGTCACGCTTCAAAAGATTTATGAAATGATTTATATGCTTGGAAGCGACGAAGGCAAGCGGCATATTGAAAGTATGGGTATTCTGCAGGCAAAACGCACAGATGATGGCCTTGAGTATTAAGGGGTCATCTTTTTTGCTTCATACCGCATTTTTTATCCTATAATAAAAGTATAACTCAACACGGAGAATAATGGGTGAAATAAGGTAGGGGTAAATATGAAAAGTTTTATCGATGAACATGGTTATAAAGTTGAATTTTCTAATGATCTGGCTTTTGGTGAAGCCCATCATGTTTTTGTTATATGTCGCTTTAACGGGCAGTGGGTATTGACGAAGCATCGCAGGCGCGGGTTGGAATTTCCTGGTGGGAAGCGTGAGGAAGGAGAAACGATCGAAGCTGCGGCAAGAAGGGAAGTCCATGAAGAAACCGGCGGTGTGGTCGATCATTTAATTTTTCTAGGACAATACAAGGTTCATGATCCCATAAAACCGTTTGTCAAATCCATCTACTATGCGCAGCTTAGTGGCCTGGAGAGGAAAAATGACTATCTGGAAACGGATGGCCCACTCCTATTGGCTACACTGCCTGAAGTGGTGGGCGAGGAGTATAGTTTTATTATGAGAGATGAGATTTTGCCGCTGAGTCTGAAACGGATGGAAGAAATGAAGGTTGATCAATACGAGAATCGGCAAAGTGACAGGCAGTAGATTATGATCTAAAAAAACACATGAAAAAACTGCCGATTTATGATCAGCAGCCAGGTCAATCTTTGATCAACTTCCGTTCAAGTAGTTCGACGAGCTGGTACATAATGGTCGCAAATACGGCGATGATCATTAGGGCAAGCATGACGAGGGTGAAGTTGAAGACTTGAAATCCGTAGATGATTAAGTAACCAAGTCCTTTGGCCGAGACAAGAAACTCACCCACGATGACACCGACCCATGAGAGGCCCACGTTTACCTTCAATGTAGAGATGATGGTCGGAAAGGAGGCCGGTAGGATGGCTTCCCGAAAAGATTGTAACCGGGTGGCACCAAATGTCTGCAGGACTTTCAGGTAGTTTGGGTCGACTTCGCGAAACGCGGTATAGACAACGATTGTGGTGATGATGATGGAAATGATCGCCCCCATGGAAATGATGGACGGGAAGCCGGGCCCGAATGCGACAATGATGATGGGACCGAGGGCCACCTTAGGCATCGCATTTAAAATGACGAGATAGGGATCGAGAATGTTCGAGAGTCGTGGAGACCACCAAAGCATGGATGCAAGGACCGTTCCAAGGAATGTTCCGATGAGGAAGCCAAGTACGGTTTCAAATAGTGTCACGCCAGAATGGGAAGGCAGTGAACCATCCGCGACTTTCGTTAGAAATAAACCCCAGACTTTTGACGGAGAACTGAAGATGAGCGGATCAATCCATTTCATCCGCGAACAAATTTCCCATCCGCTGAAAAAGACGATGAAAATGAGGAGCTGATACAGACGGACCAGCCTTTTTTCCTTCTTCAATGAGTTTTTAAATTGGGTATGAAGCTGTTCAATATTCAAGACTCTCTAGCTCCTTCCAAATAGTCTGGAATAAGGCTGTATATTGCTTATGGTTTCTGGCATGAAAAGGTGTCAGTTCGCGCAATTCATCGGGTACATCGAACGTCTTATGGATGACACCCGGCTTTGAAGCGAACAGGTAGATTCGGTCACTCATGGCAATCGCCTCGCCTATATCATGGGTCACGAGGACAGCGGTCTTTCCGAAAGATTTCAATGTTTCAGATACAAGATCCTCAAGCTTTAGTTTCGTTTGATAGTCGAGAGCGGAAAAGGGTTCATCAAGAAGTAGGATTTTCGGATTCACGGCGAGAGTCCGTGCCAGGGCAGCACGCTGTCTCATTCCACCAGAAAGTTCACGCGGGTACGAATTTTCAGTTCCGGCTAATCCCACTTCATTCAATAATTTCATTGCCTTGATATGTTCCAACCCTTCATTTTGCTTCAAAAGGCGTAGCCCCAATGTGATGTTTTCCTCTATGGTCTTCCATGGAAATAAGTAATCCTGCTGCAACATATAGCCGATCGAGAAATCATGCTCTGCCTTAAGCGGTTTGTTTTCGAGCAGGATTTTTCCAGAGGTGGGTGGAAAGAGTCCGGCGATGATGGAAAGCAGGGTGGTTTTCCCGCAACCGCTCGGACCAAGGAAAGAGACGAATTCACCTTTTTCAATATCGAGAGAAATGCCCCCGATTGCGGTCTGGGCCGCTTGATTTGAAAAATACGTGTGGTGAATGTCTTCGATTTTCAAAAAACTCATGAGACATCCTCCTAAACATGTGTAGCTATTTGGCTACTTTTTCGGCAAAGTCCGTATTCACTAAATCTTCATGTTTAACTCGTGCAGGCAGTTCACCGGCTTCATCCATGATATCCTGCAGGTTATTCCATTCCTCTTCGTCAAGAATCGGGTCAGTGGCAAAGGAACCTTGTTCTTTGTAACGGTCGATGACGGTCTCCATCGTTTCAACATCGATATCCTCGAAGAACGGTTGAATCACCTTGGCAATTTCTGCGGCATCCGTATCCTGCACCCAGTCCTGTGCTTTCTTCAAAGTCCGGGTGAACTTTTCCACGGTCTCCTTATCGTCCTTCAGGTAACTTTCCTTTGCCATATAGGTGGTATATGGCAGATGGCCGGACTCCGTACCGAAGGAAGCGACAATATGGCCTTTGCCTTCTTTTTCAAACACACTGGCAGTCGGCTCGAATAATTGAACATAATCGCCCGTTCCCGATGCGAAGGCAATGGCTAACAAAATACACTACATCCCGTAGAATGAGGGGGGAACCTATAAGATGCCTTGTACATAAAAAAACCTTCAATCCATAAAGCGATTGAAGGTTGTATCTCAATTAATTATAGGCTTTTTCTTTTTTTTTGTGTAAACCAAGCACCTCTGCTGTAGAAGCATGAACTTCTTCCAGGACATCTGGGTTATCTTTCAAGGAGATTCCGTATGATGGAATCATTTCTTTTAGTTTCGGTTCCCATTCTTGTTTTTGTTCCGGGAAGCATTTATCAATGATTTGAAGCATAACATGTACGGCAGTAGAAGCTCCCGGAGAAGCACCTAGTAATGCTGCAATCGAACCGTCAGCTGCAGTAATGACTTCGGTACCGAATTGAAGGGTCCCTTTACCTTGGTCCGTATCCTTGATAACTTGCACACGTTGTCCTGCTACGACTAAATCCCAATCTTCTACTTTTGCATTCGGGATAAATTCACGTAACTCTTCAACGCGTTGTTCTTTTGATAACATCAGTTGCTGAATCAAGTATTTAGTCAATGGCAATTCCTTTGCTCCAGCCGATAACATCGTCAAGACATTATTCGGTTTTACGGAAGTGACTAAATCAAGCATGGATCCCGTTTTCAGGAACTTCGGTGAGAAGCCGGCAAATGGTCCAAATAGCAATGATTTTTTATTGTCGATGAATCTTGTATCAAGATGCGGAACAGACATTGGTGGAGCACCCACTTTAGCTTTTCCGTACACTTTTGCATGATGTTGCTCGATGATCTCAGGATTATTACACACCATGAAAATCCCGCTGACCGGGAATCCACCAATATGTTTTCCTTCAGGAATACCGGATTTTTGCAGTAAGTGCAAGCTTCCGCCGCCGCCTCCGATAAAGACGAATTTTGCTGTATGACGTTCTACGTTACCGCTTGCGTTTCTGACTTTCAATTGCCATGAACCGTCGCTAGCACGTTTGATATTATCTACACTATGTTTGTATTTAATGTCGACGTTTTTATTTTCTAGATGGTCAAATAACATACGTGACAAGGCACCGAAGTTAACATCTGTTCCAGAGTCAATTTTAGTTGCCGCAATGCGATCATTCGCTGGACGGTTTTCCATGATAAGTGGAATCCATTCCATCAATTTCGCTGGGTCCTCGGAAAATTCCATTCCTTGGAATAGAGGGCTTTCTGATAGCGCTTTAAAACGTTTCTTTAAAAATTCAATATTTTTTTCGCCTTGCACCATACTCATATGTGGCAATGACATGATGAAGTCTTGTGGATTACTTATCAGCTTGTTCTTTACAAGGTAAGACCAAAACTGTGTGGAAAGTTGAAACTGTTCATTGATTTTGATGGCTTTGCTAATATCTATAGAGCCGTCTGGTTTTTCAGTGGTGTAATTAAGTTCACACAATGCTGCGTGTCCTGTCCCCGCATTATTCCACTCATTAGAGCTTTCTTCCCCCGCGCTTTCAAGCTTTTCGAACACTTTGATTTCCCATTCCGGTACTAGTTCTTTAAGCATTGTCCCCAAAGTCGCGCTCATGATTCCGGCACCAATTAAGATGACGTCTGTTTTGATTTCTCCGTTGCTCATCATTACCATCCTTATACCCTAAAATTTGCAGGAAGGATGTAGGTGGTCCTGCTTAGGCGTCACAATAAGCCAAGGCGTGACCTAGTCACATCTTTCCTGTCTTTATTATAAGCATATCATACTGTATTGCATTTTTTAATAGATTAAAATTGCAACTATCACTATATTGTTAAAATATAGTTGGTGTGAAAAAGTGAACGTAAATTTTATTGCTTCTTTAGTTTTGAGTGTAAACCCCATACCAATAGGTAAAACCACTGGAAACAAGATCAACCCATCCTAAATTAGGCTCCTTGCCATTTCATTAAGATCTTTTTGTACTTCCGTATTTATATGCATTTACCAACCTATATAAGGAAACTACAGGATAAAGACATACAAAAGACCATGACATAAGCGAGCATCCTAGTTGATAAATAAGGTCGATTTTATTTTACACCTTTTAACAAGAAGAATGCATAATAAATGTAAAAAAAGTGCATGTTAAATGATTGTTCATACTTCGCCCATTACATCGTATTACAAAGAGCTTTTCCTTGTAACAGGAATTTACTGGGATTATCGATATAGTTCAATAATTTGCTGAGCGATATATTCAGAACTGAAGTGCACCCCATCTTTGAGCCACCACATGATGATCCCAAGAATGGAGGATGCGAGAATATCCATGGATAGAGTGATTTCTTTAGCAACAGTACGGCCGCTTACACGTTTTACTACAATCGAGTCCTTTAAGAGCATATGCAGTTTCTTCTTGAAGCCGGGGTGGGCAAAAAGAACGGCAAAAAGTTTCCGATGCTTATAAAAATAATCGAGAAACGTAATTAATCGTTCCTCATCATTCAAATTATCAATTTGTAAAATGGGTGAAATTTCCAACGTTAAATCGTCGAAGATATCGTAAACCAATTGCTTTAACAAATCGTTAATATCTACATAGTGTAAATAAAAAGTTGCACGGTTTAGCTCAGCACGCTGAGATATTTTTTGTACGGTTAGTTTAGAAATATCCGGGTTTTCAATCAATAGCTCTACAACTGCTTCTTTAATCATCCGCTTTGAGCGAAGAGCACGAGGATCCTGTTTTTTTTGTGTAGACAAATTAAACCTCCTTCATCTATTATCTTTAACTTATTTAATAAAATTTAAAAATGTGTTGTTTAATTAACACTTCATAGAAAATTGTGAATAGGCATGGAAAAAAATGAATGGTACTATCTATTTTATTGACACTGTGTCAAAAAAGCAAATGAAGAGAGGATAAAATATGTCGGAATCGATAAATACAAAAGTGTTATTAACCGTGTTGATTTTAGGATGTTTTTTATCTACGCTAAATCAAACATTGTTAAATGTTGCATTGAGTAACTTAATGGATGTATTTTCGGTCTCTGCTACAACCGTACAGTGGATATCCACAGGTTTCATGTTGGTTAATGGGGTGCTGATCCCGATTACAGCCTATCTAATGAAACGCTTTTCCACACGCCAATTATTTCTGAGTTCGATGCTATTTTTATTAATTGGTTCGATCTTGTGTGCAGTATCACCGAATTTCTCCATCTTACTAATGGGACGGATGATCCAAGCAGTTGGTGCGGGAATTATCATGCCATTGCTCATGAGCGTGGTCATGGTTATTTTTCCTCCAGAAAAAAGAGGCAGCATGATGGGGTTAATGGGATTAGCCATTATTTTTGCTCCAGCCATTGCACCGACATTAGCAGGTTTTGTTATTGAGTATTATTCATGGCGTTGGCTATTTATCGGAATCATTCCATTTGTGGTGATCGTCATTTTATTAGCTCTGAAATATTTAATTAATGTAACGGAACCGGAAAAAGCGAAGCTGGACGTGGGAAGTGTTGTGTTATCTACGTTGGGATTCGGCCTTATCTTATATGGTTTCAGTAATGCGGGTAGCCATGGTTGGGATGATAAGGTTGTCGTGTCGACGATAGTTGTGGGAATAGTGATCATTGCTATTTTCTGCCTTCGTCAAATTAAATCTTCTGATCCGCTTCTTAACTTATCCGTCTTTAACAGTAAAGTCTTTACGCTAACTTCCATCATTAACATTTTTGTCACGATGATGATGTATGCAGATATGATTTTGTTACCTATCTATTTGCAAAATGGTAGAGGGTTTACAGCATTCGACGCTGGTTTGTTATTATTACCGGGTGCCATCATCAATGCACTGATGTCTCCGGTTACAGGGAAACTATTTGACCGATTTGGTGCAAAACCATTATTCCTCATCGGTTTGATTTTGATCATTCCTTCGATGTGGGTCGTGACGGATTTAACAGAATCCACGACCTTTGTTTTTCTAATGGTACGGACGATTTTCTTACGTATCGGACTGAGCTTCATTACCATGCCATTGAATACGGCTGGATTGAACGCCTTGCCGAAAACACTTGTGACGCATGGGACGGCTGTGAATAATACGGTTCGCCAAATTGCAGGTGCCATCGGAACGGCTGTAGTCGTTACCGTTTTTACCGCACAATCAACCAAACATGCGGAAACATTACTAGGAGAAACGCCAAATGCAACGGCTGAAGCGGTAGGCTCCCTTGCTGCTATTTTAGGATCAAGTGACGCCTATTATTTCATGACGATCTTGGCTGTCGTCGCCTTTATACTGACGCTTTTCGTTCCATCTAAGAAAAAAATGAAACAAACATCCTAAATGATGAAGGCCAGTACATTCGTGTGCTGGTTTTTTTTATGTCCTTGGAAGATTACTAATACTATCACTCCAACAGAAATACATTATAGGAATCCATGCTAACGGGGTGATGGCCATCAAAGAAGATAGGATTGCATTGGGGCAAATCAAGTATTTGCACAGATCAGACAAGGAACATGACTATTTGATGGAGGATTCCGATCATATAGTGAAGGTTAGTTTGACATTCACCAAGAGTTTAGAAAAAAACGATTCGGCGAAAAAAGGGCTTACAGCATTTTTTAGGGGGATATGGTCTTGAGGAATGGCGAGAAGAAACGAGTATGGTGCCTGTATCGTGTATCTACCATGAAGCAAGTGGCCACTGATGATGACATTCCTATTCAAAAAAACGCGTGCCATGATTTCGTGAACCATAAGCAAGGCTGGGAGATTACCAATGAATTGATAGAAAAAGGGGTGTCAGGGTGGTCAAAGAAAGCGGATGAAAGGGACGCATTGAATACGATTAAACAAGCGGCCTTGGATAAGGAACTCGATGTTCTATTGGTATTCATGTTTGACCGGTTGGGAAGGAGGGAGGACGAAACGCCATTGATCGTTAATTTCCTGAATCAAAATGCCATCGAAGTTTGGTCAACGCAAGAAGGGCGACGGAACACGGAATCGCACATCGATAAGTTATTAAATTATATTAGTTTCTGGCAATCCGACGGGGAAAGCCAGAAAACGTCGATGAGGGTTAGAGAAGCTAAAAAACAGCTAAGCGAACAAGGATACTTTCAAGGAGGGGTGGCGCCGATTGGGTACAGGATCCTCGAAACGAATCGATTGCACTGGAAGAACAAAGACAGATATCTGAAAGAGTTGGCGGTGGATGAAGGAGAGTCGGAGATGATCAAGCTGATCTTCAGTTTATATGTCGACCGCCACATGGGCTATCGGAAGATCGTGGATTACTTGAATAATAGAGGCTACAGAAACCGGGAGGGCAACTTATTTGGAGTTAGTACCATCCAGCGCATTTTATCCAACCCGATTTATATAGGAAAGAAACGCTACAAAGGGTTTAATGGGGAGGAGGGACATACTCAGCCGTATAACGAGACGTTACAAATCGTTTCAGATGACCTATTCAAGCAAGCCGAGCAGATTAGGAGCACAAGGAGGAACCACATTAGGAAACAAGACAAATCAGGCATACCACTCGCAGGGAAGCTGATGTTTTCGGGATTGGCCCATTGTAAGTATTGCGGGGCAAAGCTGAGCGGGAACTACCTGTATCGAAAACAAAAAGGTACGGGCGATTCTACTGTTTCGTATCGGTATAAATGTCCACTCAATAAAGGTAAGGCAAATGGTGAGCATGTAAGCAGTACATGGGAAGCCAAGAAGTATGATGGAATCCTGATGCAACAGGTGAAGGCCGTGCTTTCACAGCTGGATTTAAGCCCATACATGGCCCACGCTGTTCACAAACAATCCCATCTGGACCAGTGTGAGCGGAATTTAAAGCGATTGGATAAGGAATATTTAGCATGGATGAGGCAATTAGAGAAGCTCCAAGCTGAAATCAGTAAATCATTGGTGGGCGAGAGTGCATTTACCCCGGAACAACTGTCGGGTGCCATTGAAGATATTAATAGGAAGGTGGCTGAAAATGCCGCTAGTAGGATGAGGGTAAAAGCAGACATGGAAAATCGCAGCTCCGAAGTTAATGACGTGGAACACTGGGAACGGTTATTTGACAAGGCGGACAATGACTTGAAGAAGGCGATGCTATCGAGGATCATTGATAAAGTGATCTTAGGGAAAGATGAAGTGGAAATCAGGTTCAATTTAACCCTTCAGGAGTGCCTGCGACCAAACAATGGGTGACCTTCTTAACTGTGCATTTCGTTACTGGATGCAAATGCGGTCGCGATATTCGCAAAATCAATATTCTGAATGAGCTTTAAATCTTTTTTAGGGTCGATATTATGTTTCTTCAAGACAAATTCCCCAGCCATTTGCGGCATTCCGCCTTTCCGCTGTCCTAGGAAAGTGGAGCCTTTCAACATATCCCATTCGAAATTTTCAATCTTTTCACGTGAAACAAGGAAGGTGCCATCCGTTTGCGTTAACTGGGCGAAGTTAATGACCGGGTCACTCGATCCTTGGGCCTGGACATAGATGGATGTTTCCGATCCGACGAGTGCAATGTCCGCTCCATCAGACAGTAAAGTGGTCATCGTCTTATCCCCACCAGCCGTCGTTTTTAAATCAATTTTCAGGCCCTCTTCTTTAAAGAAACCTTTTTCTATTGCAACATATTGTGGCGTATAGAAAAGCGAGCGCGTCACTTCGGCCACACGGACTTTCGTCGTTTCTTCTTTCTTTTTGCCACAGGCCCCGAGTGGAATCACAAGCATACAAACAAGTAAAAATAAGACACCCACTTTACACCATTTTTTCAATTTACCTTCCTCCTTGATATATAGGAATTTTGCCTACCTTATCGTATGAGCGAATGGGAATTTTGTGAATGCCTATCAGGGGATAAAATTAGTTGAATGTTTTACAATAAAGGAAAGAGAAAGGGGGAGCGGAATATGGAGAACGGAAGTATCATTTCAAAGCAGCGATTCCCCTCACCACATCCAGGCATTCACCTTTTTTTAGTCACATACATGTCTCAGGGCTTGAAGGTAAAGGGATTACTTGCTGAACCGGTGGAGGGGGATATTCACGATGCTTTCCTCTATTTACGGGGGGGCATTAAAAACGTTGGCAAGGTGAGGCCGGGACGGATCGTACAGTACGCCGCAGAAGGGTTCATCGTCTTTGCCCCTTTTTACCGGGGAAACCAAGGCGGCGAGGGAGACGAAGATTTTGCCGGAGAAGACCGGTTCGATGCCATCTCAGGCTTCAACCTGCTTGAGCAACATCCGCGGGTGAATAAGGAACATATTCATATTCTCGGTTTTTCCCGGGGTGGCATCATGGCACTTTGGACGGCGATTCATTGTAAGACGGCGGCATCCCTTGTCACATGGGGCGGGGTGTCGGATATGTTCATGACGTATGTCGAACGAGTCGATATGCGCCGGATGATGAAGCGGGTCATCGGTGGCACGCCTAAGAAATGTCCGGAACAATATGAATACAGGACGCCATTGTTTGCCATTGAGGAGCTGAATGTTCCCGTTCTGATCATTCATGGGGAACGCGACGACAATGTGTCGGTGGAACACGCCTATCGACTGGAGAAAAGGTTGAAGGCCCACGGTAAGCCGGTCGAGAGCTGGTATTTCCCGCAATTCACACATTTCTTCCCGCCTGCGGTCAATCGTAAAGTGGTCGAAGATTTAACAACTTGGATGAAAAGTAAAACGGAATAATGATAGAATGAAGTATATTGACCAGAGGAGGAGATATACATGGGCATGCCTATGGAACTCAACACCATGATCGTGACAAAGGGAAACGAAATTCGTGAAGAAGAAAATGTGTTCAGCCTGACGAAAGCCGGGTACCGCTTATATCCAATCGACATCCCGATTGATGTCCGTAAAACGATTCAATCTGATTCTAACGGAACGGCGGTTATCCAAAAAGTCGAATGGACGAATGATAAAACCACCATTACATACCGATTGATCTCACTGAACTCAACAAACTGAACACATGAAGCGCATGCCATTCTAGCATGCGTTTTTTTGTGTGTGGGTTGCTGGGCGGAATTCGACATTGGGAGCGGATAATTCAACATTCGTGAGAGTTAATTCAACATTCACTCTCATAATTCGACTTTCAACAGAAAAGTCTATCAAGATTTAATTGATTTTTATAAAAAATCCAAAAGTGGGAGTATAATAGTTGAGATATTGCTGTTGAAAGAAGGAGACTAGATGGAGGACATTAATCTTTATACACTGCTATTTTTAGTGATTGCCGGTTTTATTGCTGCGTTCATTGATTCTGTCGTGGGCGGAGGCGGACTTATTTCCATTCCTGCTTTGTTGTTTACGGGGATTTCGCCATCAGCGGCACTTGCGACGAATAAGTTTTCGAGCTCGATGGGGTCTTTGACGAGTACGATTTCATTCATTCGCGCTGGGAAAGTGAATTTCAAATTTGTCATTAAGTTTTTGCCCCTTACCGTCGTCGGGTCGATTTTAGGCGCATATGTCGTTCACTTTGTATCGCCTGACATATTGAAGCCGCTGATCTTGGTGATACTCGTGGTCGTTGCAATTTACACAATCGTCAAAAAGGATTGGGGAAAAGAAACCTTATATAAAGGGTTAACCCGTAATAAGCTGATCTTGATGCTATTGCTCATCTTTGCAATCGGTTTTTATGATGGATTCCTCGGACCAGGGACAGGTTCGTTTTTGCTGTTTGCTTTCTTGATCATCGGTTTTGATTTTGTTCAAGCAGCGGGGAATGCGAAAATCTTGAACTTTGGCAGTAATATTGCCGCGCTTGTCGTGTTCTTATCGATGGGTACGGTCAATTTCGCTTACGGGATTCCGATGGGAATCGCCATGGTTGCCGGGGCGTTGGTGGGGACGAATTTCGCGATTAAGAAAGGATCTTCCTATGTCAGGGTATTATTCATTGCCATCACTGTGTTATTGATAGGCAAGAATATCTTGAACTACTTTCATGTAATTTAAGAGTTTGCTAGAATATATACTTTAAGAATGGCCGTGGAATGATCTGCGGCCGTTTTTTATTGTTAGATAGTTCCTGTATACAGAATAATCGTTTTATGCGATAATTGCCTGACGAACGTTCGTTAGGATAAAGAGCGTGCCTGTGCGGCAAGATATTGGTTTACGAAAGGTGAAGATTATGAAAAGTGAAGATATCAAAAAAGCGGCACTCAAGTATTTTTCGATTCACGGGTATGAAGGGACGTCGCTTTCTCAAATAGCTGAAGATGTGGGGATTAAAAAGCAGTCGATATATTCTCATTTTAAAGGGAAAGATGATTTGTTTCTTGCCGTCCTCAAAGATGCCAAGGAGATGGAGCTCTCCTCTTATGTGGCGTATTTCAAGCAAAAACAGGAACCGGAAACGGCATTGTATGGATTCTTGGAAGAGATGAGAAGGATGTTTCAGGAAAATGAGAGTTTAAAGTTCTGGCTTCGGATGGAGTTCTTTCCGCCTACCCATTTGTATAAAGAGGTGCAACGGGAAGCGGTTGATCTTGAGAATCAACAGGAAGCCTTGCTAGAAGAGTTATTCGATTCATGGATATCGGAAGGATCCCTTTTGGGGAAAGCAAGGACGCTGACGTTGGCGTACACAGGTGTGATTGTGGCAATCATGGTTGAACTGGCTTACTCTGATGATCCGAAGCGGCTAGAAGAGAAATTTGAAGCATTATGGACCGTATTTTGGAGAGGAATCTCCCAGTAAGGTTAGGTAAATAGGAGATGGAAACATGGCAATGAGAGAACAACAACAGAAAAATCTTCTAGAAATAGAATCGACGGGAAAGGTCTTTTTACGCTACTTGATTCCTTCGATGATCGGCATGATCTTGATGGCATTGAACTTTGTAGTCGATGGTGTCATGGTTGGCAATAAACTTGGATCGGTTGCCCTAGCAGGGGTAAATATTGCAGGACCCATTTATACTATATTTGTCGCGATGTCGATCTGGATCGGTGTCGGGGGTGCCACGCTGTATTCCCAAAGCATGGGGGCGAAGGATTATGGACGGGCCCGCTTTATTTTTACCCATTCCATCGTTTTAATTACAGGCTTCACGATCGTCATTGGTTTGATTGCTTTCCTGTTTCATGATCAGCTCGTGTTCGCATTAGGGGCCAATGAGGCCACAGCGCCGTTTGCGACGGATTATATGAATGTCTTTTTGATGCTGGGCTTTGTATTCACTTTAGAAAACGCCCTGAGTATATTTATCAGGAATAACGGAAATCCGACGCTTGCGATGTCGGCATTGATCGTTACGGCTGTCTCTAATTTCGTTTTGAACTATATCATTTTGTATGTGTTGGATTTAGGGGTCCGCGAGATTGCGTTTGGGACAATCACGGCTTCAGCGCTCGGGATCGTTGTGCTATCCGCCCATTTCTTCACGAAAAGGAATACGCTTCGTCTGGTCAAGTTTCGTTTTGACAAGGCTCTTTTCCTTCTGACGATGTCGATTGGTTTTCCGAGTTTTTTATCCGAACTTGGCGTGTCCGTTTTCACGATTGCCCATAATAATGTGTTTTCCCGTCTAGCGGGGACGGATGGATTGGCTGCCTTTTCCATCGTCAATTATGCACATAGTGTAATGCTGTTGATGTTTCTTGGCATCGGGTCTGCAGTCCAACCGCTCGTTAGTTATTACCATGGAGCCAAAGATGAAAAGCGAAAACGAGAGACGGTCCGTATTGCCATCTATACGGCCATCGGTGCAGGAGTTTTCATCACCTTGCTCGGACAAGTAACCGCTCCCTATATTGTTGATTTATTCGGGGACTTCTCGCAAAATGTGAAGGAACTCGCGACAATCGGCATTCGGATTTTCTTTGGTGGCTATATCCTGATGGGGGTAAACTTCGTCATGATGACCTATTTTCAATCAGTCGGTCAGGTTAGAATGGCCGCCTGGATAACGATTGGGCGGGAATTCCTTTTCATGCTCATCTTCCTCGTGACACTACCCTTGATATTTGGAACCAATGCCGCATGGCTTTCGATTCCGTTATCCGAAGTAGTCATTTTCGGGTCAATCTTATTGTATTTAAAAAGAGAAGGTACGTTCTTCGGTAAACGGATGTAGAGATCACCAACTTGGTGGTCTTTTTTTTAGGATTTCCCTGAAAAAATATTGACAGCATTACACGACTGTTATATATTATCTTTATAAATATTTATTGTTATATAACAGAGGAGGAGAAAGAAAATGAATATGTATAATAAAGCATATGAAACGTATTTAATGATTTGCGAAAGATATGGAATCGAGTCGATCAACTTTCACCATTTCATTAAACATTTAACTGAAGATCAGTTGGACGAATACAGTAAATTAGCGATTTAATTGAAAAGGACGTGTTCATACAGATGGATCTTGCCGATGTAGAAGCCATATAGAAACCCCACCCGTTACGTTTATAGTAAAAGGTGGGGTTTTGTTATGCTTTTAAATTTATGGTCCTCGTATCTTTACAAGATGAGTTGTTTTTCACTTTCTTGAAGGGGAAGTGTGACATGAATGATGGTTCCCTTTGATACTTCACTAGTAATCTTTATTTGCCCGCCATGTCCATGGATGAGGTTTTTCACGATGCCCATACCTAAGCCAGTTCCCATATCAGTTGAGGTGCCCCGATAATATTTTTGAAAAATATTGTCTAAAGTATGTTGGTTCATCCCAATACCGTCGTCAGAGATGGAGATAGTGACGATGTTTGCTTGTTTCTTTAATAAGACATCAATGTTTGTACCAGGTGGATTATGGAGGATGGCATTCGTGAGTAAATTTTGTAAGGCCCGATACATTAAGCGTACATCAAATGAAATATCGATAAAGGGTTCAGAACATTCAAAGCTTAGGTTATATTCAAATGCTCTCGGATCATTGCCGATATCGGCTATTAAACTTTTCGTGAATTCGACGATGTTTTCCCTTTTTAAAGTAATAGGCAAAGAGGTTTTGATGTGATTCATCTGAAAGGAAAGGGTAAGGTCTTCAATCAGAGATTCTATTTGTTCACCTTTTTGAGCAATTTCTTTGATATATGTCAGTCTTTCATTCTCCGTCCATGAGTAATCTTGATTTAGTAATAACGAGGAGTATCCGGTGATATAGGTAAGAGGCGTCTTGAGGTCATGGGAGATTCCGGCTATCCAATCTTTTTTAATCTCTTCCATTTTTTCGCGATCTTGTTCCGCTTGCTTTAGGTGTTCAGATAACGAAAAAATATTGAAAATCACTTCTTTATAGAGCTGGTAGTGCTTTCGTAATGTACCTTTCTTTGTGAAGGCTTTTTCTTTTTGTGGAGGGTCAATATAATTCCCTAGAGTTAGTTGTTGAATCCAAGTCATGATGAACCATAATGGACTGCCGAAATACCAGGCGAAGAACGTGCTGCAGGCCGTGATGTTCAGTAAAAATGCCATCAACACGAGAGCATCATAACCTTTGTCCCCTTCTTTGAAGTTAATAAAGGGAAAGATGACTTCTATGGTCAGCATGATTGTTAGTCCCATACCCAAGATCCAAAGGAGTAGGCCGATAATAAAATGCAGGCTTAAACGTACTTTTATTTTCATGCGTGCCCCGCTACTGGTGGAATGAATTTATAGCCTATCCCTCTTAAGTTCAAGATGATCTTCGGGTGCTTCGGGTCATCTCCTAATTTTTTTCTTATCTTCGAAATATGGATGGTCACCGTCTTTTCTTCTCCAAATCCTGGTTCTTCCCACACGTGTTCATAAATTTGTGAAGTAGTGAAAATGCGATTTGGATTTTTGCAGAAAAAAGCAAGTAAATCCAATTCCTTAGCAGTACAATCCATTTTCTTATTATTGACGGTAAGAAGCGCTTCACTGTAATTCAAGGAAAAACTACTAAAGCGATATTCTTTTGTAACCTCTGGAATTTGTAAAGCAGATGTCTCATACATCCTTTTTCGGCGTAACAGGGCTTTCACCCTGGCCACTACTTCGAGTGTATAAAAGGGTTTAGTAATATAATCATCGCCGCCAATGCCAAGCCCGGTCAATTTATCAAAATCACTAGAACAAGATGTGAGGAAGATGATGGGTGTATTTGTATGCTTACGAATTTCGCTGCATAAATCGAAACCATTGAAATCTGGGAGCATGACATCCAGCAGGATTAAATCGTATGTATGTTTCTTGATTAATTCCAAAGTTTCCTGGCCTGTCGAACTGCAGGTAATATGATGGAACCGTTCCTTCTTCAAGGTTATTTCTAATAATGTTAATATCCCCTTTTCGTCATCCACCAATAGGATTTTTTCAGGATTCATCTAGTAAGTACCTCCTAAACCATATATTCAATCGGTCTTTAATTTTACCATAATATAGTAGTTTATTGGTTAATTTTGGTTTTTTAATGTTTTTATGTACTCGTAATCAGAAATAATACCTCTTTTTCGCTTTCATTTTACCTTGATTTTACTTTGGGTGTTTAAACTGAATATAAGGAAAAGTTAAAAGCACGGAAGGGGAGACATAACATGGAAATGAGTATCGAACAGGTAACGAAGAGGTATGGATCAAAACAAGCTTTAAGTAATGTTTCCATACATTTAAAATCCGGCATCACGGGTTTATTGGGTCCGAATGGATCTGGGAAATCCACCTTATTGCGCATGCTAGCCACAATCGAGAAACCAACGAATGGGAGCATCACCTGGAACGGCCTGGACATTACGAAGAACCCTGATGGAATACGAAGGGAATTGGGGTATTTACCACAGGATTTTGGTGTGTATCCAAACATGAACCCCATAGAATTCCTTGAATACATGGCTGCCATGAAAGGGTTGAAGATGAAATCGGCTAGACGGAGGATTGGGGAGTTGTTGGAAGCCTTGAACTTGTCCAATGACCGGAAAAGGCTTTTGGGTGGCTTTTCTGGAGGAATGAAACAGCGTGTGGGTATTGCTCAAGCTCTTTTGAATGATCCCTCCTTGTTGATAGTGGATGAACCCACGGTCGGCCTCGATCCCGAGGAGCGGATTGGATTCAGGAATTTGCTTTCTACTCTATCTTCCAATCGAGTGGTCATCTTATCTACCCATATCGTTACGGACATCGAGTCCATAGCTTCAAACATAGCGGTCCTATCTAAAGGAGAGCTGGTTACATACACAACGCCAGAGGAAATGATTCTCAGTGTCGATAATAAGGTCTGGAACTGTATAATCCCGGCCTCTAATCTCCAGGAAATGCAGACTCGGTACTCCATCAGCAGTGCCGTTCACAGAAGTGACGGGGTTCATGCACGAATCGTTTCCGACAAAAGGCCAAGCGAGGATGCGACATTTTTGCCTTCTTCGTTAGAGGACGCCTATCTGCATTGCATCTCTAAAATGGGAGTAAAACAATGAATTCTACATTCGAATCCTACTATTATCTTGTGAAAAATAATTTGATAAAGCAGACGAGAAGCTATCCATTTCTTCTTGTCATTGGAATGAGTATTTTCATTGGCTATGCCTGTGTACCCGATGCCACAGCAGGCTATGAGGTTTTCTATATTGGTGGGGTCCGGGGTCTTTATAACTCAGCATGGCTAGGAGGCATGGTTGCCATGCTCTCCACGTTGCTTCTCTGGCTTTTTGGTTTCTATTTGTTAAGAAATCAAGTTTCGGAGGATCACAGGCTTAAAGTCGGACAGATTATTGCATCGACACCAATTAGTAACATGCGCTATATCTCGAGCAAGGTCCTTTCCCATTTCCTATTGTTACTGGTAATCGAATCCATTACGGTAGTGGCGTTTATGGCTATGCAGCTTTTGCGCGGGGAGGAATACCACATTCAGGTCTGGGGATATTTCGCGCCATTCCTATTCATCGCTCTTCCTTCCCTCCTAGTGCTTGCTGCATTAACGATCTTTTTTGATGTAGCTCCTGGATTGAAGGGTGTGGTCGGAAACATTCTATTTTTCTTCCTTTGGATTTTTTTTAGTGTTATCTCGATAGCGAGTCCGAACAGTTTTTGGGACCTGTATGGACTTGACTCCATTCGTTCCGATATGGTCGAAGAAGCAGCGACTCAATATGAGTTCATTAAAGATGGCGAGGAGGGAGGAAGTTTTGGGTATTATCCGATGGAAGAGAAGATAGCGACGTTTGTCTGGCAAGGTGTTGAATGGGATTCACATATTTTGCTGCAAAGGGTCATTTGGTTAGGGATGGCGATCATCGTTACCATGCTATCGGCTATGATGTTCAGCCGTTTCAAGAACGAGAAACGAAACAGTCAAGAAGGGAAGGTGCTGTTATTCGAATCGAAAAGAAAGCAGGAGACAAACGTGCATCTAAATCAGGTCCCTCAATTATCGCCGGTGGAAAAAGATAAACAAGTCTCTCTTTCAAGGCTAGTTAAAGCCGAATTGCAAATCATGCTTAAGGGTCACTCGATTTGGTGGTATTTGGTTGCGATAGGGATGGTGGCAGGGAGTTTCCTTCTTCCATTAGATCAAATTAGAAGCTGGCTTCCCGTTATAATGGTATTCCCTATAGCCATGTGGTCACAAATGGGGACAAGGGAAAAATATTATTTTACTCAAGAACTCATCTTTGCCAGCTGCCCGCCTTTGTATAAATTCTTTGCAGTCTGGATCTCGGGAGTTCTTGTGACCTTATTGGTATCGATTGGGGCTATCGTTCATTTTTTAATCGATGGAGAGCTCTCCCTATTTTATTCGTGGATGACAGGTGTTTTCTTCATTCCGACAACCGGATTGGCTCTTGGGGTTTGGAGTGGATCCCGGAAATTATTTGAGGTCATCTATATGCTTTGGTGGTATCTAGGTCCTGTGAATGATATTCCGTACCTTGACTTTTTAGGCGTATCGACAAGTTACAACGGGTTTTACCTCAACTTGACTCTTGTTCTATTAGGTATCACGATCGTGGTACAACTAGTGAAAACGGGTCATCTCCAATCAGGATTTAAGAAAGCAATGATAGAAAAAGAATATTCAAATGGAGGAATTGATGAGAAATTTAAATAGAAGGTTCATGTTCATTCTAACCGTTTCAATGTTAGGCATTTTCATGGCGGCATGTGGTTCAGATACAACTTCTGACGTAGAACCCAAGTCATTTGAGGCAAAGGAAATAGAGGAGATCTTCGTAACAACCGATGGGCAAAATATCGAGATGCGGCCATCCGATAATGAGAAAGTGAAAGTAAGCGCGAAGGCAGGAAAGGAAGTTCCAATAACATTGGAAGGAACTGTTCTCACAGTGGACCTCGAAGGATCATCGAGTTTAATCAATTTTAAGACAGACACATTATATGTTGAAGTCCCGAGGAAAATTTTTAAGAAAATCAGCCTAAATACGACGGCTGGTAAAATATCCGGGAAAAAAATAACAGCAGAAGAATTAATAGTGACGGCAGATTCCGGTCAAATTGACATCAATGGCTTTGAAGGGAAGAAGATTGGAGGAGAAATCGTTGCTGGGGATATGAATTTAAAAAAGATAGAAGGAAAATTCAGCCTTACTAACGATACTGGGGACATCGATATCTCCTATAAAGGAGTACTGGAAGAGAATAGTACCATTACTACGCATTCGGGCAAGGTAATCATGAAATTCGAGAGTAAACCAAATTCTTTACAGGTGAAGGCTTCGACAGGATCAGGAAAAATCAAGAATTCCTTATTTTCTTCAGAAGAACTGAAGGTGGAAGGTGGGAAAAGTATATTGAATGGAAAAATAGGTTCAGGCGGGGCAACTCTATCAATCCAATCAGCTTCCGGTACGATTTATATTGATTAAGATTAGAAAACCTAATGACTCTTAAAAGAGTATTAGGTTTTTTTGCATTAATTGACAAAATATTATGAAGAATATGGTAATATTGATACAGGACTTTATACTCTGAATTGAAGAAGGATGTAAGGAAGATTAGGGTCAAAGAAGATGGAAACTGACTTGGGGGATGCTACATGAAATTATCTGTATCAAAAAAACTATGGGGTAGTTTTTTGTCTTTGCTTTTATTTTTATTGGCCATGGGGGCTGTCTATTTATTGATTATCAGTGAGTTAAATGGTCAGTATAAGTTTTTATTGGATGATCGTGTGAAGAAGACCCAGCTGGTAGATGATCTGATTATCAATCAGCAAGATTATTCCAATGATATCCGCGGATATATGATTTATGCGGATGCTAAGTATTTAGAAGGTAGGACGGAAAAAAATAATGTATTTGAAGATACATATAAAGAGTTGGGAAAGAAGCTTAAACTGAAAGAAGATCGCGTTTTATTGGAAGAGGCATACAAAGCAAAACAGGAGTATGCAAAACTTTCAGAAGAAATAATCTTTAATGTCCAGAAGGAAAAAACGCAGGAAGCTTTGGTTATCGCGAAAGAGACAAGTGTACTAGAAGAAACGATCATCGAAAAAGCTAAGCAGTTAAGTGACAATCAAAAAGTGTATATGCAAGAAAAACGCAAAGAGATAGATGCGTTGGTGAAGGACATGCAACTCATCATCACGTTGGTCATCATCGGAGGGTTTGTCCTTAGTATCGTTATGCCGACTGTCCTGAGCCGTAGTATATCCTACCCTGTTCGGAAGCTTACAGCTGCCATAGGACAGGTTGCAGACGGAGACCTCCAGGTGGAAGACGTTCAGGTGCGAAACAAAGACGAGATTGGTGATATGGCCTGCGCATTCAATAAGATGGTCAAAGAACTTAAGTCAATAGTCTCGAGTATGAGGGATTCATCGACACTGCTTGCCGCTCAAGCTGAGCAAATGTCAGCGAGTTCCGAGGAAAGCCTGGCCTCTTCGGAGATGGTCGCAACAACCGCAGAGGATAATATGCAGGGAACGAATCAGCAGGTGACCATAATCGAGGATTCAGTGAATTCCATGAATGAAATGGCTGCAGCGGTCGGAAGGATTACGGAAAGTAATGTCGATATGCTTCAATCGGCTGAAACCGTGAATTCGCTTGTAAATGAGGGATCCTCCAGCATGAATGCCGTGACAAAGGAAATGAATAATATCAATGCTACCATTCAAGATTCAGCAAGCATCATGGAAAAGATGGCAATTCATTCTAGTGATATTCAAAGGGTGACAGCGTTGATTACGGACATTTCCGATCAAACGAACTTACTCGCCTTGAATGCTGCCATCGAGGCCGCCCGTGCTGGAGAACATGGAAAGGGTTTTGCCGTAGTGGCAGATGAAGTCCGGAAACTGGCCGAGGAATCGAAACGGTCCGCTTCAGAGATCGCAAACATGGTCTCTATAATTCAAGATGCTACCAAAAAAGGAGTGGAATCCATCAAGATTGGGAGCGAGAAAGCGGTAGATGGACTGGTGGCTTCTGAAAATTCATTACAGATGTTCAATCAAATCAAAGTGGCAGTCGGAGAGGTGAGTGAACGGATTGGATCGACTTCCATTGCCATCGATGAGATTCAAGCGATGACCGAAGAAGTGGCAGCAGGTTCCTTATCCATAAAAGAAATTGCGGTGTCGGCTGCCGAACGGGCTTATGATACTAGTGCCGCAACAGAAGAACAGCTGGCTGCGAATGAACAAATTACTACAGGAGCCCAATCACTAGCATCCTTGGCGGAAAGGCTACAAAAAGAAGTGAGTCACTTTAAGATTTAAGAATATAATCAGTAACCCGAACGAAGAACAATTTCTCGTTCGGGCTTTTTCTTGCTGGAAGGTGGCTTATCCTTTGAAATGTTCGATAGCCCGGGGTTTCGAGCTTATTATAATGATAAAAAGAGGACCATGCGAGTTTCGCTTGGTCCTTTCGTATTCCTGAATTATGCAATTGGTCCGCCAAGTTCTTCGATTTCATTTGGAACGCTTCCAAATTTTTTGAAGTTGGCACGGAATTGTGCTGCCAAGTCTTTTGCTGACTCAGTATACGCAGCTGGATCTTCCCACGTCTTGATTGGTTGAAGCACTTCGTCAGGAACACCTGGAACATGAACAGGAATGTCCAATCCGAAGATATCATCTTTAATGGTTTCGATGTTTGCTAATTCTCCTTCAAGTGCTGCTTGGATCATGGCACGAGTGTAAGCAAGCTTCATGCGGCTGCCCGTTCCATAAGCACCGCCAGTCCAACCTGTGTTGACCAGGTAAACTTTTGAATCATGCTCGTCGATTTTTTCCCCAAGCATTTCTGCATAGCGTTGTGCAGGTAGTGGTAGGAAAGGTGAACCGAAGCATGTCGAGAATGTTGCTTCAGGAGACGTCACTCCTCTTTCAGTACCAGCCAATTTACTAGTGTATCCGCTCAAGAAGTGGAACATGGCTTGTTCTTTAGAAAGTTTGCTGATAGGAGGCAGTACGCCAGATGCATCAGCCGTTAAGAAAATGATTGTATTTGGATGTCCCGCGATACTTGGATTCACGATATTATCAATCGCTTGCATTTGGTAAGCGGCACGCGTGTTTTCCGTCAATGAGCTATCATCGTAATCCGCTTCGCGCGTATCGGGATCCACCACTACATTTTCCAATACCGCGCCAAAACGAATGGCGTCGAAAATCTGTGGTTCTTTTTCACGTGAAAGATTAATGGTTTTTGCATAGCATCCGCCCTCGATGTTGAATACACCGTTAGAAGACCAGCCGTGTTCGTCATCACCAATCAGTTTCCGGTTCGTGTCGGCAGATAACGTGGTTTTACCAGTACCGGACAATCCGAAGAATAAAGCGACATCGCCTTCACGACCTACATTTGCCGAGCAATGCATCGGAAGGATTTCTTCTTCCGGAAGTAGGTAGTTCATGATGGAGAAAATGGATTTTTTCATTTCACCTGCATATTCGGTTCCACCGATTAGGATTGTTCTGCGTTCGAATGAAACCATGATGAACGTTTCGGATTTAGTCCCGTCAACTTTTGGATCGGCTTTGAAATTAGGTGCAGATAGGATCGTGAATTCTGCTTCATGCCCTCTCAGTTCCTCCTCGTTCGGACGGATGAACAAAGTATGAGCAAAAAGGTTATGCCAAGCATATTCATTTACAACTCGGATAGGAAGGCGTGATGATTCGTCGGCGCCAGCGAAGCCTTTGAAAACAAAGAGTTCTTCTTTTGCTTTTAGGTAGTCCACTACTTTGCTATATAGATTATTGAAGACTTCTTCAGAAATTGGCTGGTTCACTGGGCCCCAGTCTATTTTATCTTTTACCGAAGCTTCTTCTACAATATATTTATCTTTAGGTGAACGGCCCGTGTATTTGCCGGTTTCAGCTTTTACTGCGCCAGTCGACGTTAAAACGCCTTCATTTCTGCTTAATACTTTTTCAACTAATTGAGGAACTGAGAGCTGAGTTTGCACATTATTCCCTGCTAATAATTGGTGTAACTCATTAACGTCAACAGAATTCATATATGAGATACCATCCTTTGTTTAAGTTTTATATTACAATTAGTATAACACATTAGATTGAATAGTCTATACTATTTAAACGTTTTTTGTGAACGATTATAGAATAGTCAAATTAATCAATTTTTTTATATCCATGAGTAACCTAGTGTTTAATGCCGGCATATACTTGCAGTGAACCATCCTGGATGGTCAGCACTAAAGTTGCCCAGAAAGGAAGATAATCTTATGGTAGTCAATCTTGGATGTAAGAAACGGATGCCCCCGTAAAAAATTAGGGCTCTCGCTGGGATTATCGAAAATCTTCTTTTATATAGGAAGAAACGAAGTAAAACAGCCTATATGAAAAGGAAAAAGGGATTAAAATATGGTTTCCATAGTGCTAATTGCTTGTGACTGAATTATCCATCAATATCAATGGTCTGAAATTCCAGTCTACTCTAAGAATACTATTTATAGTTCATCAGTGCCATAAAAAAAGTTTTTTTATTTTTCGTTGATGGGGAAAAATGTTCTAATTAGAAAAACATTGACAAATTCAGACTAAATGCGATAGTATCTTAAATTGTACGGATTCTCTTATCCCGAGTTGGTGGAGGGACAGGCCCTTTGAAACCCAGCAACCTGCCATATTGAACTTGACCCAAAGATCAATCGCCGAAAATAAAGCGATGATTCTTCAAGGAATTGTGGTGATGGTGCTAACCTGAGCAAGGTAAAGACCCTTGAACGATAAGAGTGAAAGGATAGATGATAGAATTTTTAAACCTTTCCTCATAACCCAGGGAAGGTTTTTGTGTTTTTTTCATGAATTCTGTGTCTATGATTGAAACTAATAAGGGAAACGAGTTCCGTAAAGATCAGGCTTATGCCTACAACATACTAACTTCCAAGGAGGAAATAAGATGTCAAAGAAACGTCTATTTACTTCTGAATCTGTTACAGAAGGCCATCCGGATAAGATTTGTGATCAGATTTCAGATTCCATTTTAGATGCAATCCTTGCTAAGGATGCAAATGCGCGTGTCGCGTGTGAAACAAGTGTGACGACAGGTCTTGTGCTTGTTGCTGGAGAAATTACAACATCGGCTTACGTGGATATTTCGCGTATCGTCCGTGATACGATTGCAGGAATTGGCTACACGCGTGCGAAATATGGCTTCGATGCCGAGACTTGTGCCGTTCTAAGCTCAATCGATGAGCAGTCTGCTGATATCGCAGCGGGCGTTGATAAAGCATTAGAAGCACGTGAAGGCACGATGTCGGAAGAGGAAATCGATGCAATCGGTGCAGGGGACCAAGGTCTTATGTTCGGATTCGCGTGCAATGAAACGGAAGAGCTTATGCCCCTTCCCATTTCATTGGCCCACAAGCTTTCTTTCCGCCTTTCTCAAGTTCGTAAGAATGATACGCTAAGCTATTTGCGTCCTGATGGTAAAACACAGGTAACGGTTGAGTATGATGAGAATAACCTGCCTGTGCGTGTAGATACTATCGTCATCTCTACACAGCATGATCCTGAAGTGACACTTGAGCAAATTCAAGCGGACCTGAAAGAACATGTGATTAAAGCGGTTGTGCCAGCTGACTTAATCGACGAAAACACGAAATACTTCATCAACCCGACTGGTCGTTTCGTAATCGGTGGACCACAAGGGGATGCGGGTCTTACTGGACGTAAGATCATCGTTGATACGTACGGCGGATACGCTCGTCACGGCGGCGGTGCTTTCTCTGGTAAAGATGCGACGAAAGTTGACCGTTCTGCGGCATATGCTGCACGTTACGTTGCGAAAAACATCGTAGCTGCCGGCCTAGCTGATAAAGCGGAGGTGCAATTAGCATACGCAATTGGTGTGGCTAAGCCTGTATCGATTTCAGTCGATACATTCGGCACAGGAACAGTAAGTGAAGAGGTACTAGTGGAATTGGTGGAAGCGAATTTCGACCTACGTCCAGCTGGTATCATCAAGATGCTTGACCTTCGTCGCCCAATCTACAAACAAACAGCTGCATATGGTCACTTCGGCCGTACAGATGTTGATTTGCCTTGGGAGCGCACGGATAAAGCAGAGGCTTTGAAAACACAAGCTCAAGCGTAAACCATAATTAAAAAGGTGCCTCGCAATTTGCGAGGCACCTTTTTGATGGAGTTAAATAGGATTAAATATGGTTACGTAGGGAATAATTCAATGAATCCTATTTTTGTGAATTTTACTTAATTCGTTCAGCCTGTTTATAAATCTGCCCTTTTTCAGCGTATTCACGAACGATTCGATCCATATCCTGGCGATCTTCATCATTGATTTCGCGAACGACTTTGGCTGGACGTCCAAACGCTAACGTGTTTGGTGGGATCACTTTTCCTTGAGGAACAAGGCTACCGGCTCCGATAAAGGCACCTTCACCAATTTCCGCACCATCAAGTATGATGGAACCCATACCGACGAGAGCCCCTTTTCGAACCTGACAGCTATGTAGGATGACTTGGTGGCCGATGGTCACTTCATCTTCAATTATTAATGGGTTATTGGGGCTTTGATGAAGAACGCTATTATCTTGTACGCTTACTCTTTTACCGATGATGGTAGGAGCTACGTCACCACGGATGACGGTATTGAACCAGATTGTTGATTCTTCTCCAATCTTCACATCGCCTGTTACGACGGCATTTTCAGCAAGATAAGCGCTCTCGGCAATATCTGGTTCTGCACCTTTGAATGGATAAATAATCAATTTTAATCATTTCCTTTCCGAAGTGGATAATTTTACTGTATTATTTTAATATACCGTATCAAAATAGGCTTGGCTAATATTTCAAGTAGCCCAACTTATTCGGCTTCGTTTTTGTCGAAAATCATGAAGATGGTTATAATTTATCATATAGATTATTTTTCATTCAGCATGGAACGGAAACAACTAGAGAAAAAGTGAAAGGGGGATTTCGAATGTGGAAATGGGAGACGGACGGAGACGCAAAAGGCGTCATCGTCATAATTCATGGGGCAATGGAACATCATGGCCGTTATAAGTGGTTAACTCAAATGTGGCTTTCAGCCGGATACCATGTCGTCATGGGTGACCTTCCTGGGCAGGGAATGACTACTCGCGCTTTCCGAGGGCATATCGATTCCTTTGACGAATATTTAGAAGAAGTAAAAAGCTGGATAGAAGATGCCTACGATTATTCTCTTCCGGTCTTTTTATTAGGACATAGCATGGGCGGCTTGATTGCAATCCGTCTGCTTCAGGAGGAGGAATGGGATATTGCGGGGGTCATTTTATCATCGCCATGTCTCGGCCTGATGACGCATCCTCCCAAATATTTAACTGCGATTTCACACGGGATGAATATCGTAATGCCTAAGTTCCGGGTGGATTCTGGGTTAACTCCCCAAATGGCGACGAGAAATTCGGAAATCCGTGAATCGGATACGAATGATACATTATACATTACCAAGGTATCTGTTCGATGGTATCGCGAGCTTGTACAGGCTATGAAGGATGCTTTTGAAGAAATACCGGAGTTCCAAGATGTACCGTTCCTGTTGATGCAGGGCGGAGAAGACAAGGTTGTCAACAAGAAAGCGGTCCGTGAGTGGTTCAATTATAATTTGGCCAGCGAAAAGCAATACAAGGAATGGCCGAAGTTATATCATGAAATTTTCAACGAACCGGAACGGGATGATGTCTTTCAATATGCACTCAGTTTCGTTGAAAACCGGTTGAAGATATTAGGGTATGTTGTTTAAAATGGTCCGAAGCTAAAAAGAAACATACAGGAAAGAGGTGCTCATTGCGCCTCTTTTCTGTATGTTTTGATGATTACTATGGGGTCTTCACTAGGTTTTGAAGTGTTTCCATAACCCTAGATAGGGCTAACAAAGAATGAGTGGTCTCGAATTCTCCGATATCTAAGTGATGATCTGCATGTGGAACAATCTCGATTTGTAGATTAGTGCTATGCAATTGGTCGATTTGATTTGAATGATAGTGGGGGTCTTTGTCCCCGATAACGAGGAGTCCTTGATGTTCACTGTTTAAGAGTGAATCGAAAATCGATTCGAACTTTAACAATGGAGTAAGTAAAATCACCTTTGAATGTAAGAATTCGTTTCTTTTGAATAGGTCATTCACGATGGGGATGGTTCCAAGGGACTTACCTAAGAATATCGTTTCGGTATATTCACCATTTTTAAGAACATCCAAGATGACAGGATGAATATCATCCATCATGGTCTTGGATATTTCCTCAAGAGGTTTTTTTAGAAAATATTCCCCATAGGAGTAATGGACATGAATAATATCCACTTTATTTTGAAGCATGGTCATCGTTGCATAATAAAATAAGGGCTTATCATAATTGTATCCTGAACCTGAAAACATAAAGCAAACGGTGTTCGAACCTGTTTCAATATGTGTATACCGTATTTCTTTGCCGCTCGTTTGGATACTCTTTTCATGTACTTTCATTCATTTGCCTCCGGATATATTCATTAAAAATTTCAGATTTGGATTGTAACTTTGCCAGATTCCAATATTCTTCTTTCTGATAAGTATAATTTAAAAATTAAAAAAATTCAGCATCTAAATGAAAGATACCACCGTTTATACAACAGTGGCATGTGGATTATCTCTTTTCTATTGCAACCAGAAACGGAGGGGAATGGACTTGATTGATGAAGTCGTATTTAAGGACATGGGCTTTTTGCTGAGACAGGTTCTGTACATATTGCATCAATGCATCCCGTTCCGCTTCGCCTCCTGGATGTCCATGATAGATGACGAGGACGATGATGCCCTCTGGAGCCATCATTTCAAATAGCTTAGTAAGTGAGGGAATCGTCGTATCAGCTTGAGTGATGATCGATTTATCGCCTCCAGGCAAATAGCCAAGGTTGTAGATGGCCCCGGTAATCTTTCCTGTATGTTCCCCGGAAATATAAGTATCGAGCTGTTCGTGTCCATCGTGGACGAGCGTGCAGCGCTTCTGTAGATGTTCGGTTTCCAATCTATCAGCGGTATTGTGAATGGCTTGCTCTTGAATGTCAAAACTATAAACATGGCCAGTTTCACCAACTAATTTGGCAAGAAATACGGTGTCATGGCCGTTACCCATCGTTCCATCGACGGTGATGTCACCAGGCTGTATTGCTCTCTCGAGGAGCAGATTCGCAAATGATAGCACTCGATCCAGCTTCATGGTAAGGGTACCTCCTTGGATTGATAATGTTTTCCCTGCCAGCTGTTGCGAAGTTTCAGCTCGGCGTCAATGGCATTCAGGACATCCCATTTATTGACGCTCCACATCGGTCCAATCATCAAGTCGATGGGGCCATCGCCGGTAATGCGATGAACGATCATTTCAGAAGGGATGACCTCCAATTGATCGCATACAAGTCTTACATAGTCGTCGCGGTCGAGGAATTCGAGCATTCCTTTTTCATATTGCTTGACCATCGGCGTACCTTTCAAAAGGTGAAGCAAGTGGATCTTAATGCCTTGCACATCAAGCTTAGCCACTTCGCGTGCGGTTTCCATCATCATGCCATAGTCTTCCTTGGGAAGGCCATTGATGATGTGGGTACAAACACGGATTCCGTGTTTACGCAGTTTATCGACACCTTCTTTGTAACAAGTGAAATCGTGGGCACGATTGATTAGATTTCCCGTTTCATCATGGACGGTCTGCAGACCAAGCTCGACCCAAAGGTAGGTGCGTTCGTTCAGTTCCGCCAAATAGTCGACTACATCATTCGGAAGGCAATCCGGGCGTGTTGCGATGGAAAGCCCGACCACCCCTTCTTGTGTGAGGACGTTTTCGTACTTTTCACGAAGCTCTTCAACGGGGGCGTGGGTGTTGGTGAACGCTTGGAAATAGGCCATATACTTGCCATCTTTCCATTTATGGTGCATTTTTTCACTAACTTTCTTAAATTGGACCTCGAGTGGTTCGACGCGATTTCCAGCAAAATCACCCGAGCCTGCGACACTGCAGAAGGTACATCCGCCATGGGCGACGGTGCCATCACGGTTTGGACAGTCAAAGCCACCGTCAAGTGCGACCTTGAAGACCTTATGGCCAAAGTGATTGCGTAAATGGTAATTCCAAGTATGATATCGTTTGTTATCCGTTGCATATATAAACGGGTTTGCTTGATCCATATCAGCAACCTCCTAAATGTAATAAAGCGCAATCTATAGTATACAACATTCTGGCTAACAGGTCTTTTTCTGAAAAAAGAAGCGTATAATGTATCTTGAAGGTTAATTTTAGATATTTAAAGGTGTTTGACAGTGTATCTAAATCGAGTCGGGAGCTGATGAAAATGACCGTTCAAGTAGAAGAAGTCATCAATCAAATGAAAAAGAAATTGGCAGATAATAACCAGGTGCTAGAAGTCAATGAAAATGGGACTGCATTTAAAGCGACATGTACCTTCAATTCTCCTGCCTCGGACGAACAAATCCTTGCCTTTGAGGAAAAAACCGGTTTGCTGCTCCCCGATGATTATAAAGCGTTTTTGAAGATTACGAATGGGTGCCGACTGTTCGATCATGTCGAACAAGGGGGCGAAAATGATATATATAGCCTCGAGGATATCATAAATTATACGTACGAAGAAGATTACGAAGGTTGTTATAAGGTGGCCTGCATTTATCAAGATAATATTGTCATTCATGGTAAGGACGTTTCCGAAGGGAAGCGGGACTATATCATGGTAAAAGGGCATATTGATGATTTCGAGGAAAGTAAGCCGATTCATATGAGTTTCAGCGAGTGGCTCGAGCAATTCATTTCCCGTGAAGGGGTAAAGTTCTGGGATAAGTAAAATAAAATGATAATCCTCACGTTCTTTGTTCAAACTAATTGAGATGATGTTACGTCATCCAAATGAACGTGAAGGAGAGGGTTAGAAATGGCAACTAGACAATCCGTTGGTCAGTTATTAGAGGAATGCGAAGGAGCTCTCCGATTTGCAGATTATGAATATAACGAAGCATCAAGACTGGGCCATTACAGTGATGATGAATTCCAGAAGTCACAGCTTTATATCGAAGAGGCGTTAACGGATTTGGACAAAATGTACGGAAGTGCAAATGCCCAGCAACGGGATATGCTCCAAAGGATGGAACAGCAATTGAATGATATCAAGAATGATATGATTGTATTGCGTCATTAAGGATGGATGTGGGGGCTATGGATGCATAGCTCCCTTTTACATGCACGATTTTCAACAAGTATGCATATATAATGAAAAAACTGGTGATAATGTTGTTGACCGGCTATTGCATTTATCGGTAAAATTGACTAGAATGTAATAAAATCAAATATTCTTATAAAGACTAGGAAGAGAAGTAGTAGCAATTAGAGCCAGTTTAGAGAGTTGACGGATGGTGCAAGTCAACCTGGAATGATTGTGAACTCGTCTTGGAGTCACGGGTGTGAAGCATTAGTAATGCCTGGCGTCTAAACCACGTTACGGAACTTTTAAGCTGGGCGATTTCTTTATTATCGCCAATGTGGGTGGTACCGCGGGAAGATATACATAATCCTCTCGTCCCAATTTGGGATGAGGGGTTTTTTATTGTTTTTTCATACGGAAAATAGGAGGAAGTCTGATGAGTTTTGAACATAGAAGCATAGAAACGAAATGGCAGCAGTATTGGGAAGAAAACAAGACGTTTAAAACGGGTGAAGATAGTGGCAAACGTAAATTTTACGCGCTTGATATGTTCCCGTATCCTTCAGGAGCAGGTCTTCATGTAGGACATCCGGAAGGTTATACAGCAAGTGATATTTTAGCACGGATGAAACGGGCACAAGGGTATAATGTGCTACATCCAATTGGTTGGGATGCGTTTGGTCTTCCGGCAGAGCAGTACGCGATTGATACAGGGAATGACCCAGCGGAATTCACTGAGCACAACATTAACACGTTCCGCCGTCAAATCAAGGCGCTTGGTTTCTCTTATGACTGGGATCGTGAAATCAATACGACGGACCCGGACTATTATAAATGGACACAATGGATTTTCTTGAAATTATACGAAAAAGGCCTTGCCTATATCGATGAAGTCGCTGTGAACTGGTGCCCGGCACTTGGTACGGTTTTAGCGAATGAAGAAGTCATTGATGGAAAAAGTGAACGGGGCGGACATCCGGTCGAGCGCCGTCCGATGAAACAATGGATGTTGCGCATCACGGCTTATGCAGACCGTCTAATCGACGATTTGGATGATGTGGATTGGCCAGAAAACATCAAAGATATGCAACGCAACTGGATCGGCCGTTCTGAAGGGGCTGAAGTGACGTTCACCATCGACGGATTCGATGAATCATTCACGGTCTTCACGACGCGTCCGGATACATTATTCGGTGCCACATATGCCGTTCTTGCTCCAGAGCATCCTTTCGTGGATAAGATCACGACATCCGAACAACGTGCGGCTGTTGACGCTTATTTAGATGAAGTGAAACATAAAAGTGACCTCGAGAGAACGGACCTTGCAAAGGATAAGTCAGGCGTGTTCACAGGCGCTTATGCAATCAATCCGGTCAATGGCGAGAAAATGCCGATCTGGATTGCCGATTATGTATTGATCAGCTATGGAACGGGTGCAATCATGGCGGTTCCTGCTCATGATGAGCGTGATTATGAATTCGCCGTTAAATTCAAATTGCCAATCAAGGAAGTCGTAGCTGGTGGAGATGTGACGAAAGAAGCCTATACGGGTGATGGACTTCATGTGAATTCCGGATTCCTTGATGGGATGAATAAAGAAGAAGGCATCACGGCCATGATCAAATGGCTGGAAGAAAAAGAAATCGGTACGAAAAAAATCACATACCGTCTTCGTGACTGGTTGTTCAGCCGCCAACGTTACTGGGGTGAGCCGATTCCAATCATCCATTGGGAAGATGGCACGATGTCCGCATTAAACGAAGAAGAGCTTCCATTGCTTTTACCTAAGGCGACGGACATCAAGCCTTCAGGAACAGGCGAATCACCACTTGCGAACATCACGGATTGGGTGAATGTCGTCGACGAAAACGGTCGCAAAGGACGCCGCGAGACGAATACCATGCCACAATGGGCAGGTAGTAGCTGGTACTTCCTTCGTTATATCGATCCGGACAATACAGAAGCTCTTGCCGATCCGGAAAAATTGAAAGAATGGATGCCGGTCGACATTTATATCGGTGGTGCCGAGCATGCGGTGCTTCACTTATTGTACGCGCGCTTCTGGCATAAATTCTTGTATGACATCGGTGTCGTACCAACGAAAGAACCGTTCCAGAACCTGTTCAACCAAGGAATGATCCTGGGCGAGAACAATGAAAAAATGAGTAAATCAAAAGGAAATGTCGTGAACCCGGATGACATCGTGGAAAGCCACGGTGCGGATACGCTTCGTATGTACGAAATGTTCATGGGGCCACTGGATGCATCCATTGCTTGGTCGACAAACGGATTGGACGGTTCACGCCGCTTCCTAGACCGTGTCTGGCGTTTGCTTGTCAATGAAGATGGTACCATGACGGATAAACTGGTCGATACAGATGACAGCGGCAAGCTTGAAAAAGTGTATCACCAAACCGTTAAAAAAGTAACCGAGAACTATGAAGAATTGAAATTCAATACGGCGATTTCACAGCTTATGGTCTTCATCAATGATGCCTACAAAGCTGAAACACTACCGAAAGAATATATCGAAGGCTTCGTGAAATTGCTTGCACCAGCTGCACCGCATATCTCAGAAGAACTTTGGTCTAAGCTAGGCCATTCCGAAAGTATCGCATATGGAACATGGCCAGCATTCGACGAAGCAAAACTCGTCGATAACGAAGTGGAAATCGTCATCCAAATCAACGGAAAAGTCAAAGCCAAACTAATGGTGCCGACTGATACGACAAGAGAAAAACTAGAAGAAATCGCGATGGGCGAAGACGCCATCAAAGAACAAATCGATGGCAAAACCGTCCGTAAAGTCATTGCCGTACCTGGCAAATTAGTCAACATCGTCGCAAACTAAATGAATGATCGAAGAGCTACCCCTAAGGGTGGCTCTTTTTGTGTATTGGGAAATGGAGTATGACGATAAAATCGTAGGGAAAGAAGATAAAAGTGTCATTTTGGAAGAAAAAGATCAATATGCGTCGATAAAAATAAAGAACGCGACGATAAAATCCGAAAACTGCAAGATAAAGAAAGAGTGAGTGCAAAATTCGATATACGGACACATTTTATTAATAGATGTGGAACCTTAAGGAAGCGAGACAGAAATAGAAGGTAAACCCACTCACATAAACGGTCACATGCGAGGCGGACAGCTAGAATCAAAAATGGGTATTAGTGCGATTTACCTATTTATTCATTTAAATCTAGCGATATCAAAATATTACCAAAAAAATGGTTGATAATATTTAGCAGTATGATAATTTGGTATAGTAATGTATATTTAGCATTTTTAGGAGGGTAACTATTGAACGTTAAAAGAGTAAGTAGATTTACGGTATGTATACTCATATTTTCACTGATTTTTGGCTTGATGATTCCTCAAAGATCTCAGGCTGCAACGGATGATACTTCTATTGAAGAAGCAAAAACGATTAAAAATGGTGATACTTTAGAAGGTAATTTTGAAAAAATCGGTACTAGGTGGTACCAAATTACACCAACGAAAGAAGAAATAGAAAAATTCTCTCATATTGAGTTTGAAGTTAATTCTGATCGCATCCTCAATATTTCTGTTTATGCGGATAAAGAAAAAGCGATAAATGAAGAGGGGAATTATTGGACTTCTTCTTATCCCGACGAAAAGGCTATCGTTGACTTTCCATATGCTTGGGATGGTCCGTATTACGTTAAGGTTGAATACTTTGGGGAAACGGATGATGAAGGAAATCCGTTGCCAGAAGAAAATAATAAGGCAACCTATTCAATTAATGCTCATTCTGTAACTTTGGCTCCTACATATGGAGAAGAAGATGAATCGGAATCTTGCTCGGTTGAGATAAGTGTGACGGATAAAAAATCAGGGGAATCCATGCTTAAGACGATTCGTGAATTTAGAGACGAAGTTTTGACAAAGTCTTCTGCAGGACGTAGTCTATCATCTTTATACTATAAAACTTCTCCATTTCTTGCCTTTAATTTAATTAGCAATAAAACGTCTAAAGAAGAAGTTTATAGTAATCTAGTTATACTTAAACCTCTTATTGCTGAGATGAATGAAAAGGGAGAAAGCAGTACGGCCGTTATAAGCAATAAACAGCAAGAAGCGATTAATGCTTTGTTCAACAAAACAAAAGCTGTCGCTCCCTCAGGATTAAAAGATGAGATGGATAAGATTGCCAAGAAAGTTGATTTGGATCATCTTGCCGGTGAACGGGTCGTTGATATCGCAACAAAGGCTGGAATTACACTTCCTGCTTCGAAAAGCACGGATAACAAATATATCGTTAAGCTAAAACCAGGAAAGTCACTGAGCTCTGTCCAATCCAAGGCAAAAGGAAAAGGATATGGGACACTTTCGACTGTTAAGAAACAAGAACCTCTGTTTGAAGACATGTATGTAGTTGAGCTAGATAAACAAGAAAAAAAGAGTGTGACAGCTCTTTCAAACATCGAAAAACTTCCAGAAGTGGAATATATCGAAAAGGTAACAAAATACAAAGCACTTTCAAATGATATTCAATCACCCTATCAATGGTCTTTAAATAACCTCGGTGGCGAAGAGGGTATTAAAGGCGCAGACATCGATAACAACAAATTACAGAATCTTATAAAGAACCGTACACTTAAGGATACATTAGTAGCGGTAGTCGATACCGGTGTCGATAACACTCTGGCTGATTTAGAAGATGCAGTTCGTATGGATTTAGGGAAGAACTTCATTAATAAACAAGCCAATGCTTTAGATGATAATGGTCATGGTACCCATGTTTCTGGAGTGATTGCTGCCAAGTCCAATAATGGGTATTCCATGCAAGGGATTAATCCATATGCTAAAATCTTGCCGGTTAAAGTGCTCGATTCTTACGGATCTGGAGACATGGAGAAAATTGCTTTAGGTATTAAATACGCTGCAGACCATGGAGCGAAAGTAATCAACCTAAGCTTAGGTGGCGGATACAGCCGGACTATTGAATATGCCTTAAAATATGCTTCAGAAAAGAATGTAATGATTGTGGCGGCTAGCGGAAACGATGGAGTGGAAGAGATGTCCTATCCTGCTACCTCTAAATATGTCATTTCTGTCGGTGCTACCAACGCTCTTGACTTAGTATCGGATTATTCAAGTTTTGGCGCAAAGTTAGATATAGTTGCTCCAGGGACAGCCATTCCGAGCCTAGTGCCGAACGGTAATGTAACGTATATGGATGGCACATCGATGGCTACGCCACATGTTGCCGCGGTTACTGCATTGCTAGTATCTCAGAATCCTAGTTTGAAATTAAGTGATGTTAAACAGATTCTTCATGAGACATCAGAATACGTTGCTTTTAAAGAAGAAGATAATGTAGATCCTTATGGTGAATTAGAAGGTGTAAATGCCGAAGAAGGAATAAGGGATGCAACTCCAGCATTAGCATTACCTGTTGGAAAAGATTTAATTTCCGGATATGGCAGACTGAATGGATTTAGCGCACTTAGTAAAGTGGATTTAAAAGCTAAAGTCAATCCAATCATTGATACACAAACAAAGATTACAGGTTCAGCCAAAAAAGGTTCAACCATAGAAGTGAAGAATGGAAAGAAAACACTTGGGAAAACGACTGCATCAGCAAACGGCTCTTTCAGCATTAAGATCCCAGTTCAAAAAGCTGAACAACGCCTTACTGTAATTATCTCTGATTCCACCAAATCAGCAGTGGCTTCCATTAAAGTGTTCGTGAGTAAGGGAGAAACTCCTAAAGCACCAACTGTCAAAGCCGTAAGTGATAAAGATACGTATGTAACGGGAAAATCACAAGCGGGAATGACGATTTCCATCAAAAATAGTGCCAAAAAAGTAATCGGCAAAGGCAATACAGACAGTAAAGGGAATTACAAAGTAAAAATCAGCAAACAAAAAGCAGGCACGAAGCTTTCCGTCACTGCTACTGACGTGGCGAAACGGGAAAGTAAAGCAACAAACGTGACTGTACTGGATAAAACGGCGCCAAGTGCTCCGAAAGTCGACCTAGTAACGGATCAATCGAAAAAAGTAACCGGGAAAGCGGAAGCGGGATCGACCGTTACGATCAAGTCTCAAAACAAGAAAGTCGGATCGGCCGTAGCTGATAAAAAAGGGAAATATACGGTGAAAATCAGCAAGAAAAAAGCAGGAGTCAACTTGTATGTCTCAGCGAAAGATAAAGCGGGCAATACAGGTAAAGCTACGAAAGTAACCGTTAAGAAGTATAAAAAATAACGTACAGATGAAACCAGCCCTCCCGTGTTTAACACGGGAGGGCTGGTTTTTCTTATGAAGACCAAGAGGATGATCCATGTTTCAGTATGTATGATGAAGCAGGGACATTTTGATTGTTGATTTGTAAGGAAGTATGTCTAGCTATTTCCGTTGCCTCCCAGTCTATTATTCTTTACACAAGGATTGGCATTCCAGATATATACGGAAATAAAAAGGTAAACAGACAAAAACGATGCGTCCGCTTACCTACCTTTATTCATAATTGGGACAGTGCTTTATTGGCTAGATTTACATCATTTTTGAGCACCTTGTTGAAATCATAGGCTGGATACAGTCCTCTTTCATATAGGTAATGGAAGATTTTTGCGTGATTATCGATTGCGCTATTCAAATGCTTTTTAAATACTTTACGTAGGGAAGGGGTGGCCGTTTCCGTCAACGCAGTCGCGTAATTCTTGATGGAGGATTTGGCCAGGCCAAGCAAGTCTCCGGCTGCCAGTGCCGACGCATCATCCCTGGTTCCCTCTTCATGTATTTCAACCTCTATTACAGCCTCTGTCCGGTTGACATCGGGCGTTAATGGATAAAATTGAAGCAATTCCATGAGGTTCTGCGTAAGGGAATCAATCATCTGCTTGTAGAGCGTTTTTAGAATCGGGTCCTTTATTTCCGGGTAGGCTTTTTTCAATTTCATCAGGGCATTGGCCTGTGAAGCTACCAATTCATGTAGCTCAAGCGTTTCATGCCAAGCAAGATGTGAATGAGTGGGTGTCATTTTTAATACCTCCTGAACATAGTGTCTTGGTACTGTATTCAAGAGGTGGGCTTTTAGGAAGTTATCCCATTATTGCGAAAATATTATTGATATCGCTCCAGCCGCGAGAAGAATCTTTTTACAAACTCGTAAAAAACCTTTTCCGAAGGGGCCAGCTCTTTATTTTTTGGAGAGATGATACCGACTGTCCGCTTGACTGAAGGTGTTTCAATGGGAATTTTGACGGTCATTCTCGGTACGAATTCGTAGAAGGTGCTATCAGGCAACAGACTGACACCGATTCCGGCCGATACGAGCCCTTTTATGGAATCCATGTCTTCTCCTTCCGAAGCGATGTTCGGCGTGAACCCGGCCTGTTTACAGGCTTCGATGGCAATGGTGTTCAGAACGTATCCTTTAGGGAATAGGACAAAAGGATCATTTCGCAGGTCGCTTAGGCGCAAGGTCTTTCTTTCCGCGAGCGGATGGGAGATGGGAAGCAGGGCGGACACATTTTCGGTGAATAAGATATGACTCTCGATATCGGAATCCTTTGTAGGAATCGGTCCGAGGAAGGCCAAACCGATTTCGCGGTTTTTCACTGCCTCCATTAGGTAGGAGTAGGATCCCTGTTTCAAGTGAAACGAAATATTCGGCTGCTCATCCTTAAAGGCGGAAATGACAGTCGGCAGTAAATAGGTAGAGAGGCTTGTCGGAAACCCGATTTTAATCATTCCATGTTCGGGGTCCAGGAATTCTTCGATTTGATATTTGGCGTACTCTATCGCCTTGATTGCCGTTTTAGAATGGATCAAGAATATTCTTCCAATCGGAGTTAATTGAATGTTCCGACCAATTTTCTCAAATAACATGACTCCCAGTTCTTCTTCTAATCTAGCAATCTGGCGACTGATGGCCGATTGGGCTATATGTAAGTGTTCGGCGGCTGCAGAGACATGTTCTCTTTCAGCAACTTCGACGAAATAACGTAATTGGCGTAGTTCCATTTGCTCATCTCCATCCATCTATCTCAAAGTGAGATTGATTTATGCTTAATTATATATTGTTTATATTGATTTGAAAACCTAGAATAATATGTAAGTGACATAACGGTGTAAGAAATAAGAGGGGGGAAACATTATGACATACAATCAAATACCAAAAGCACAAGGTCTTTACCGTCCGGAATTTGAACATGATGCATGTGGGATCGGTTTATACGCTCATTTAAAGGGGCTAGCTACACATGATATCGTCAAACAAGGACTGCAGATGCTGTGCCAATTAGATCATCGCGGCGGACAAGGGAGCGATCCTCTTACAGGAGATGGAGCAGGATTGATGGTGCAGATTCCTGATAAGTACTTTAGGATTGCTTGCCCGGAAATGAATTTGCCGGAAAAGGGACGCTATGGTGTGGGGATGCTCTTTTTCTCTAATGATGATGCAGAACGGAATGCGATTGAAACACGTCTAAATTCCTTAATCGAACAAGAGGGTCAAACACTTCTGGGTTGGAGAACGGTACCTGTAGACGTAGCGAAAATCGGAAATGTCGGCAAAGAAACGTGCCCGACGATCCGTCAGGTATTCATTGGTGCCAGTGAAGACGTTACGGAAGATTTGGCTTTTGAACGCAAGTTATTCATCATCCGAAAACAGGCAGAAAATTGGGCAAGGGAACGCGGAAACCGTTTTTATTTTGCTAGCCTTTCAAGTGCTACGATTGTATACAAGGGATTGCTGACACCGGAACAAGTGGATGCTTTTTATCTTGATCTACAGCATGAGGATTTTTTGTCGGCCTTCGCTTTAGTGCATTCCCGCTTTAGTACCAATACGTTTCCTAGCTGGGAACGGGCCCATCCAAACCGTTACTTGATCCATAACGGCGAGATCAATACGCTAAGAGGGAATGTAAATTGGATGAAAGCGCGTGAACAGCAGTTTGTTTCTGAAGCATTCGGGGATGATTTACAAAAGGTCCTTCCTATCTTGGATACAGACGGAAGTGACTCTTCCATTTTGGATAATGCACTAGAATTTTTCGTCTTGGCAGGTCGGAAACCGGCACATGCAGCGATGATGTTGATTCCTGAGCCCTGGACGGAAAATCCGCATATGACGAAGGAAAAGAAAGCTTTTTACGAATATCACAGCATGTTGATGGAGCCATGGGATGGTCCGACGGCCATTTCATTCACGAACGGGAAACAAATCGGGGCGATTCTGGACCGTAACGGCTTAAGACCGGCCCGTTATTATGTAACAAAAGATGATTACATCATTTTCTCCTCGGAAGTCGGCGTAATCGATGTTGAGCCAGAAAATGTTTTATATAAAGAGCGTTTAAGCCCAGGCAGGATGCTTTTACTAGATTTAGAGGAAGGTCGCATCATTTCTGATGAAGAAATCAAATCCGAAATGGCAAACGAACAACCGTATCAGCAGTGGTTGGATGATCAGATTGTGCAATTATCGGACGAAGAACAAACAGTCGATGTGGAGCCTATTCCAGATTTACTTTTCCGTCAAAAAGCGTTCGGCTATACGTATGAGGACGTGCAAAAGTATTTACTACCGGTTATTAAGGAAGGAAAAGATCCACTTGGCTCGATGGGAAATGACATTCCGCTAGCGGTATTATCGGATGGCCCGCAATCGTTGTTCAACTATTTCAAACAGTCCTTTGCCCAAGTTACTAATCCACCGATTGATTCGCTTCGTGAACAGATCGTGACGTCAACCATGACGTTTTTAGGGGCGGAAGGGGACTTGTTGAATCCAAATGAAACGAACAGCCACCGGATTCAATTGGATACACCTGTTTTGACGCCAGGCCAGATGAATCAGCTTAAGGAAAACAACTATCCGGAATTCCAAAGTAGGGTCATAGAGACTTTATTTTCTGAAGATTTGGAAAGTCGATTGGACCGGATTTGCCGTGAAGCGGAGCAAGCGATAGCGGAAGGGGTTAGCCTCTTAATTTTATCCGATAAAAATATGAGCAAAGAACAAGCTGCGATTCCGCCATTATTGGCTGCTAGCGCCCTTCATCAAGAACTTATCCGCCATGGAAACCGTACGAAGGTAAGCATTATCGTCGAAACGGGAGAGGTAAGGGAAGTTCATCACTTTGCCGCTTTGATTGGATATGGGGTAGATGCGATTTATCCTTATCTTGCATTTGAGACCTATAAACAAGCGGTAGCTGACGGCAGTTTAGCGATTAGCTATGAAAAAACGGTCAGCAAATATGTAAAAGCCGTGACGGAAGGCATCGTCAAGATCATGTCGAAGATGGGGATATCCACAGTACAGAGCTATCGTGGGGCACAAATTTTCGAAGCGGTCGGTATTAGCGCAGATGTGATTGAACGCTATTTCAGCGGTACAGCTTCACAGCTTAGCGGGATCGAGCTAGATACCATTGCCGAAGAAGCATGGATTCGTCACCAAAAAGCAATCACGGATCTTTCCAATGAAACGCTAGAGGCGGGAAGCGATTTTCAATATAGAGCGAATGGGCAGCATCATGCGTTCAATCCGAAAACGATTCATACGCTGCAATGGGCGTGCCGAAAAGGGGACTACAGCCTGTTTAAGCAATATTCCCAGTTGGCAAATGAGGAGCGACTTGGATTCTTACGGAATTTATTCTCGTTCAATCAAAAGAATCAGAGTATCTCCATAGATGAAGTGGAATCCGTGGAATCAATCGTACGCCGCTTTAAAACAGGGGCCATGTCGTTTGGATCGCTTAGTCAGGAAGCCCATGAAACATTAGCGATTGCCATGAACCGTTTAGGTGGAAAAAGTAACAGCGGAGAAGGCGGAGAACATCCAAATCGATATGAAATCGATGAAAACGGTGATAGCCGCCGTAGTGGAATCAAGCAAATCGCTTCCGGTCGTTTCGGTGTGAAGAGCCACTATCTTGTGAATGCCGATGAGCTTCAGATCAAGATGGCTCAAGGAGCGAAACCGGGTGAAGGCGGGCAATTGCCGGGGAATAAGGTATATCCTTGGGTAGCTGAAGTTCGTGGGTCCACACCGGGCGTCGGCTTGATTTCACCGCCACCACATCATGATATCTATTCGATTGAAGATTTGGCGCAGTTGATTCATGACTTGAAAAACGCCAACCGCGAAGCAAGAATCAGCGTCAAGCTGGTTTCGAAGGCGGGCGTCGGCACGATCGCTGCGGGCGTTGCCAAAGGGGCTGCCGATGTGATTGTCATCAGTGGATATGATGGTGGAACGGGTGCATCGCCTAAAACGAGCATCAAGCATACTGGCTTGCCGTGGGAGCTTGGCCTTGCCGAAGCCCATCAGACCTTGATGCTGAACGGTCTGCGCAGCAGGGTCGTCCTTGAAACGGATGGAAAGCTCATGACTGGGCGCGATGTGGTCATGGCAGCGATTCTTGGAGCTGAAGAATTCGGTTTTGCAACAGCTCCACTCGTGGTCCTTGGTTGTGTGATGATGCGCGCGTGTCACTTGGATACCTGTCCAGTCGGTGTGGCTACACAAAACCCAGAGCTACGCAGTAAATTCGGTGGAGATCCTGATCATGTCGTGAATTTCATGCGATTCATTGCAGAAGAGGTTCGTGAAACGATGGCTGAACTTGGATTCAGAACGGTGGACGAGATGGTTGGCCGCACCGATGTTTTACAGGTGAGCGAACGGGCTCAGGCGCATTGGAAAACGAAGCACCTCGACTTGTCGACACTTCTTTTCCAACCAGAGGGAATCCGTACGTTCCAACATCCGCAAAACCATAAAATCGAAGAGTCCTTGGATTTCCGGGAAATCCTTCCTGCTGTACAGCCTGCCTTGGTGGATCAAACCCAAGTGGATGCAAGCTTCCCGATTACGAACGTGAACCGTGTGGTTGGAACGATCGTCGGCAGTGAAGTTTCCAAACGCTATGGTGAGGAAGGGCTGCCAGAAGATACGATTACACTTCGATTTACAGGATCGGCTGGCCAAAGCTTCGGAGCCTTCATTCCAAAAGGGATGTCGATGTATTTGACAGGTGATGTCAATGACTATATCGGTAAAGGGTTATCCGGTGGAAAACTGGTAGTCACATCACCTACTGGTAACCAGATTGAAGCGGGCGACAATGTAATTGCCGGAAATATTGCCCTATATGGCGCAACAAGCGGGGAAGCATACATTAACGGACGTGCCGGTGAACGTTTTGCGGTACGAAACAGTGGGGTCCATGTCGTTGTCGAGGGAATTGGCGACCATGGTTGTGAGTACATGACAGGTGGACGTGTCGTAATCCTCGGGGATGTCGGGAAAAACTTTGCGGCCGGCATGTCAGGCGGTATCGCGTATGTACTTTCGGAAGACGTGGAAGCATTCAAGGCCTTATGTAATCCAGAGATGATCGAATTCGAAACGCTTGAAGATATAAAAGATGTAAATGAAGTAAAAGAAATGATTTCAAACCACCTTCATTATACAGAGAGCGCGAAAGCCTCCTATGTACTGGAGAACTGGGATGATCTGGTCAAAAGGTTCGTTAAAGTCATTCCGAAAGATTATAAACGGATGATGAATAGCATCGAGGAACAAAGGCAAGCAGGTTTATCGAAAGAAGAAGCCTTCATGAGTGCGTTTCAGGCTAATGCCATCCAAGGCAAAAAATCAACCAAACAAGCTGTGATGCTGTAAGGAAGGGGAGAGTCAAATGGGAAAAGCAACAGGATTTATGGAATATCCACGTGAAAAGCCAAATGAACGAAACCCTCTTACCCGGTTAAGTGACTGGAGAGAGTATTCCACTTCTTTCTCGGATGGAAAATTACGTACACAGGGAGCGCGGTGCATGGACTGCGCCACCCCTTTCTGTCATGTGGGCATGGAGTTGGACCGGGTCACGACGGGTTGCCCGATTAACAATCTGATTCCCGAGTGGAATGATTTAGTGTACCGCGGCAGATGGAAGGAAGCGTTGGACCGCTTGATGAAGACGAATAACTTCCCAGAGTTCACGGGCCGCGTATGTCCAGCCCCTTGTGAAGGGTCTTGTACGGTTGCGATTAACGACCCGGCCGTCGCCATCAAAAGCATCGAACGCTCCATCATTGACAAGGGCTTTGAAAATGGATGGATCACTCCTCGCATCCCGGAAAATCGGACTGGAAAGAAAATTGCCATCATCGGTTCAGGTCCTGCTGGATTGGCAAGTGCCGATCAGCTAAACCAAGCAGGTCATTCTGTAACGGTTTATGAGCGTTCAGACCGTGCAGGCGGATTATTGACATATGGAATTCCGAACATGAAACTGGAGAAAGACGTCGTCGCCCGCCGTATCACCTTATTGAATCAAGAGGGCATCGATTTCGTCTTGAATACGGAAGTCGGAAAAGATATCACAAAAGAGGAATTACAAGATCAATACGATGCAGTTATCCTCTGCACTGGTGCTCAAAAGCAGCGCGAGCTGGATATTGAAGGTCGTGAAGCAAAAGGCATTCATCTTGCAATGGATTACTTAACGACTTCGACAAAGAGTTTGCTGGATTCCAATTTTGAAGATGGTAAGTTTTTAAATACGAAAGGCAAGGATGTCATCGTAATCGGTGGAGGAGATACGGGAGCGGATTGCGTAGCGACTGCCCTTCGTCAAGGATGTAACAGCGTCGTGCAATTTGGGAAACATCCAATCCTGCCGACCGCTCGTACGTCCGATAACATGTGGCCAGCTTATCCAAACGTATTTTCCCTTGAATACGCGTATGAAGAAGCGGAAGCTAAATTCGGGTCTGACCCACGTCAATACTCCATTCAAACAAAAAAAATCGTGGCCGATGAACAGGGCAACGTAAAAGAATTGCATACGATTCAAATGGAAAAAATCAAAGGGGAAGACGGAATCTACCTCTTTAAAGAAATTCCGGGAACGGAAAAGGTGTGGCCTGCACAATTCGTCTTCATCGCCATCGGATTCGAAGGAACAGAGCAGCCGCTACTCACTCAATTCGGAGTAGACACGGTCAATCAAAAGATTGATGCCGTCTATGGTGAATACAGAACGAATGTCGAAGGTGTTTTTGCTGCCGGAGATGCGAGAAGAGGGCAAAGCCTGATTGTCTGGGCCATCAATGAAGGCCGTGAAGTAGCGAGGGAAGTGAACAGCTACTTGATGGGTGCAAAAGTATTGGTATAAGAAGTGCTATTCTGCACTTCTTTTTTTTAGGCTTTTTCGTATAAGGTGTGCTTTTAAATGTCTGCCAAGTGAATTACATTATAGGTAATATAAAAGGGGTTGCCATAAAAGTCATTTTCCGGACTTTTGGGACAGCCCCTTTTAATGATGTATTGGCAATAAACTCTACATATTCATTCCATATGCTTTTTAAAAGGACCGTTAAGTCTACTCATCTATTAGGCTATTTATCTCTTACCCCTATAGTGAAAATACAAAATTATATAAAGTGTTTTTTTCCAAAAGTTGTAACGAAGCATGTATCCGAGGTATTAATACTATGAAAAGCAAGAGAGAGAGGGAGTTATGAAGAAGCTTGAAGAAGAATACGAACAAATTCAGCCGAAAATTTATGCTTTTTTTTACGCCAAGACAGGAAATCAGGCAACTGCTCAAGATCTTTGCCATGACACCTTTTATGAGGCGTGTAAAAACATCGCATCCTTTAATGGCAATTCCACCTTATCAACTTGGATGTTTTCGATTGCAAATAATCTATTGAAGAAGTATTACCGCAAAAACAAGTATCAGCTTGACTTAATGCAAAAACTTTCTATGGTGCCGGAAACGGAAATCCATTCAGTAGAAGAGCTAGCAGAAATTAAAGAGGATACGAAAAATCTCCTATATCATATTTCAAAGTTGGAGGATTCAGCGAGAGAAATCGTACTACTACGTATATACGGGGAGCTGAGTTTTGCAGATATTGGCGCATTAATCGGTAAATCTGAGAATTACGCGCGGGTAACCTTTCACCGCTTGAAATTGCGAATTCAAAAAACGATGGAGGAGACTTTATGAATACCAGATGTTCGGTGACACAAGATTTACTACCTTTATATGAAGAGGAATTATTACAACTAAAAACTCAACGGTTTGTTGAGGAACATTTGCAAAGTTGCCAAGAATGTCGGCATATAGCAGAACAATCACAGATTCCATTACCCGCGGAAGTGCAACCCGGGGCTTCTTCTAAAAAAATGATGCGTAATATTACCTTGAAATTAACGACCATTCAAATTTTCTTTGTAGCGATTGCCTTTATATTGGCCATGAGTACGACCATTATGAATGACAATAGTGGTTTTATTCTGACCTACGCCCTTTTAGGTGCGGTCACGTATCTGTTTTACCGATCCGTTCTCATTGCCATCCTGCTTGCGGGTGTACCGAATTTCATATGGAATTGCCTGTTATATATGACAGATTGGTTCGGCGAATTTTATGCTCAAAGTTTTTCGGAAGCTTTTCTAATAGCACTGACCGCCTTGGTTGTCCACCTGCTGTTGACTTTTATTGGCATCATTATCGGCTTTTGCATTCTTAAAATAAGAGAGGGAAATTAATTATGAAAAAGAAAATAATATACGGCGTGATTGCTATTTTATTAATTGCCGCCATAGTGTTCGCTTATATGCAAATGAGTGGAAATAAAGCTGGTAAATACAAAGCAAAGGAGAGTTTGGAAGAGTTCTTAGAACAAACTTATCCCGACATGGACTACGAAATCAAGCGGTCGGTAGGGTATGGATGGACGGATGAAACTTATGACTTCAATGTAGTGGTAAAGGATTCAGTGGCAGCTGAAACCACCTATCGGTTCTATGTCTCCGGTATCGAACCGTATGAAGTGTATAGTGATACAATCCATGAATCCAAAATAGAGAAAGAAACATCCAAAAAGCTAAATGCGGAGGCGGAACAGTATATTCTTAAGCTCCTCCAGGAAAAAGTCCCGCAAGTCGAATATGTGGATACTGATGTTGAAGTCTACAACAAAGTTGCCGAGGAATGGACGCCACAGATGAAAACGCCAAAGCCGATCCACATTATGCTGGAAATTGAAAAAGGCGAGTTAACAAAACAACAGATGGTGCAACAGTGCATGATTATACAGGAGCTATTGAATGAAAAATCGATCGATTATTATACTACCGAGGTGGGGTATCGTAGTATGGTGAACGGAGAAGAAAATTATGAGTTCGTTAGTTTTACACCAGGAAAGAAATTGACAATAAATGATTTGAATTAAAAAATAATAACCCTTTCAATTAACTGGATATCTTATACTAGAGCTAGTCGTTTTAGAAAAGGGGAATGCTATATGATGACCTATCCTTTACAAGAATCCGATTATACGTTAATCGAAGCTGCAAGCGAAAGAATTAAACAGCTGTATGAAGAAGATAAGCACCATGTGGGTGCCGCGTTGAAAACAAAGTCAGGAAAAATTGTGGCGGCGGTTCACATAGAAGCGTATGTTGGCCGTATTACGGTATGTGCGGAGGCCATTGCGATTGGAAAAGCGATATCGGACGGGGAAAAGGAGTTCGATACGATCGTGGCAGTCAAGCATCCCTATTCCGATGAAACCAATCGGGAGTTAAAGGTTGTCAGTCCTTGTGGGATGTGCCGGGAGCTAATCTCAGATTATGCAGAAGATTGTTTTGTCATCATAGAATTTGACGGGGAAACAGTTAAAACGAGAATCAGTGAGTTGCTTCCTCTGAAATACACCAGGAGTTCGTAACGTTAAAAGGCAATCCTTCATATGAAAGGGTTGCCTTAATCATTTATTTGGCTTTAATGAAAGGCATATATGCACTGACAGCTTCAGTGCTGTAAATTCATTTACATAGAATGGTTTCAGTAGAGAGAAAATGTTCCGCTGCTAGTCCTATTTAAATTACCTTTCATTACTGAATATTTTAAGGGCCAAGCTAATTGAATTCCAATTCGATCCTGTGTGTATGCGGATTGTTTGCCGTTGTTCTCCTTTCGTGAAATAATTGGATAAAGAAAACCAATAGATCTATGATGGGAGCTGACTTAAGATGAAAGTATTCGTAGTTGGAGCAAATGGGCAGATTGGGAAGCACCTAGTTACGTTATTGAAAGAGAGCAAAGAACATAGTGTACGGGCAATGATTCGAAAAGAAGAACAGAAGAAGACGTTTGAAGATATCGGAGTCGAATCGGTGGTCGTCAGTTTGACGGGGTCGGTGGAAGAGATTGCGAAAGCGGCAAAAGGGTGTGACGCCATTGTGTTTGCGGCAGGTTCTGGCGGTAGCACAGGCGCAGATCAAACCTTATTGGTCGATCTTGACGGGGCGGTTAAGACGATTGAAGCGGCTGAAAGCTTAAAGGTGAAGCGGTTTATTATGGTTAGTGCGTTCCAGGCTAATAACCGGGAAAATTGGAGCGAAGCGATTAAACCATATTATGTGGCTAAACACTATGCCGATCGAGCGCTGTTACATAGCGATTTAACGTATACCATCATCCGGCCGGGCGGTCTCGTTAACGAGCCGGGAACAGGTAAGGTGATGGCAGCTGAGAAATTGGAAAGGGGCTCTATTCCTCGTGAGGATGTGGCCGAAACAATTTTCGCTGCGCTAACCGAGGAACATACCTATAACCGTTCCTTCGATTTGATTTCAGGGGAGACCCCCATTGCTGAAGCGTTACAATCTATTTAATATAGAAAGTAAATAGAGCAGGGCCATCTTAAATGGATGGCCCTGCTTTTCCATTTCTGAGGCTTAAATCATTCTATAAAAAAACCATTTGAGTCTTTTGATATAATGTTTATTTTTATAAGTGTCTCTATCTCTTTCTTTCTTCTTATATCCAAAGTCCTGCTGTGAAGGATAAAATCATGTTTATTGAGAAATAAGGAAATATAAATAATGATTTTTCGGAATAATTACTAAAATAGGTTTTGACAAACCTTCCGGTGCATTTTATAGTTAGGAGTGTTGTATTTAGGTTTGTACACTATATACCACAGACCTCCAATTGGAGGCAGCCAGACACCTCTCTTATCTATGGATCAAGAGAATTAGAACATTGGAGGTTTCATAATGTCACAGAAAGCACCACTTTCTTTTACATTGGTTACAGGTTTAATGCTTTTTGCTTTGTTTTTTGGTGCAGGTAACTTGATTTTCCCTGCCATGCTTGGTCAATCCTCAGGGACCAATTTATGGTCCGCTAACCTTGGATTCATCCTTACTGGAGTGGGATTGCCATTTATCGGGATACTGGCATTTGGCATATCAGGTAAAAATGATGTGCAGTCGCTAGTGAGTAGGGCACATCCCATGTTTGGTTTACTTTTCACCATCGTTCTTTATTTGTCCCTTGGACCTTTATTCGCACTTCCAAGAACGGGAAGCGTCTCCTATGAAATAGGAATCAAGCCATTTCTTCCTGAAGGAGTCGGATTTCTACCTTTATTAGTATTCACCATCATTTACTTTGGAATTGCTTGTTTATTATCGATTAATCCCTCAAAAGTTTTGGATATTGTCGGGAAAGTTTTAACTCCGTTATTATTAATTTTTATTGCTATCCTTATCATTGTGGCAATTGTCAATCCAATGGGGAACATTCAAGCTCCTATAGCAGACTATTCTGACAATTCGTTTTTCAAAGGGTTTAAAGAAGGGTATTTGACGATGGATACACTTGCGTCTTTCGCGTTTGGCATCATTGTCATCAATACAGTTAAAGAGAAAGGCATCACTTCTAAAAAGGAAATTTTGAAATTCTGTACTAAAGCCGGTTTGATTGCAGCATTGCTGTTAATGGTCGTATATACGTCATTGACATACGTTGGGGCCACCAGCGTGGAAATGCTTGGCCAACTAGGCAATGGCGGGGACGTTCTTGCGCAAGTATCGAATCACTTTTTCGGTTCTGCGGGTGCCGTACTATTAGGGGTAATCGTGATTGCAGCGTGTTTAACGACTAGCATCGGACTGATCACGGCTTGCTCTACTTACTTTAACAAGTTATGGCCTTCCGTATCGTATAAAACATATGTGGTCATTTTCTCGGTATTCAGTGCAGCGATTGCCAATGTCGGGCTAAGTAATTTAATTGAATACACGGTGCCGGTCTTGACTGCGATTTATCCGGTCGCCATCGTGCTCATTGCCTTGACGTTTTTACATCCCCTTTTCAAAGGGAGATCCGAGGTGTACTTGGGAAGTCTTTTCCTTACCTTGATTTTCGGCATGTATGATGGTCTTATCGCATTAGGGATCACGACGGAACCGATTTCCGACTTTTTGAGCGATTACCTGCCGTTATTCAGTGTAGGCATCGGTTGGATCCTTCCGGCAATCGTTGGTGGGATACTAGGCTATATCGTAAGCTTAATGAAAGGAAACGAAGTACCTCAGTCATGATTGTGTAAAAAATGGAACAAATAGATGAACGAAGGGAGCTATCTTTTTGATGGCTCCTTTTCTTTGGATGTAAATGGCTCACTGGCTCCGTTGTCACAGTAGAATTTCTTGGAGTACTTTTGTTCATGCAACATAAAAAAGGGGATGTTCTAAAATGGTGCTTTTAGAACATCCCCTAATTGAAATGATAAAGTAAAGCGAATTACATCGTGCTGATGTCGATAACGAATCGATACCTTACATCGGAAGCTAATACGCGTTCGTATGCGTCGTCAATTTGATCGGCAGATATAACCTCAATTTCAGGTGCAATGTCATGCTCGGCACAGAAGTCTAACATTTCCTGTGTTTCGCGGATGCCTCCGATCAATGAACCAGCAAATGATCGACGATGACCGATTAAGTTCATGACGCTTAGTGACAACGGTTCAGCGGGAGCACCAACGTTGACCAACGTGCCATTGAGATTGAGCGTTCCTAGATAAGCATCCAGGTTAATCTTCGCACTTACAGTGTTAATGATTAAATCAAACGTTCCAGCAAGTTTCTCGAATGTTTCCGGGTCGCTAGTTGCATAGTAACTGTTGGCACCGAATTTCAGACCATCGTCCTTTTTCCTTAATGTTTGAGAAAGGACAGTGACCTCTGCACCCATCGCATGTGCAATTTTAACAGCCATATGACCGAGACCACCAAGGCCGACAACCGCTACTTTTTTACCCGGACCAGCCCCCCAATGATTTAGAGGAGAAAATGTCGTAATTCCTGCACAGAGTAATGGAGCGGCATCCTCTAGTTTGATGTTTTCAGGAATGCTCAGTACGAAATCTTCTTGTACAACGATGTGAGTAGAATATCCCCCTTGTGTAATTTCGCCGTATTTATCAACAGCAGCGTATGTTTGGATATTTCCTTTGTGACAGTATTGTTCTTCTCCTTTTTTGCAGTTCTCGCATTCACCGCAAGAGTCCACCATACATCCGACTCCTACTCGGTCACCAACCTTGTACTTTGAGACCTCTGCACCAATATCAGTGACGATCCCCGCAATCTCATGTCCAGGGACGAGTGGGTAGTTTACTGGACCCCACTCACCATGAGCAGTATGGATGTCGGAATGGCATATGCCAGCATATTTAATTTCAATTAAAACATCATACAAATCAAGGTCGCGCCGTTGAATTTCAGTCTCTCTAAAGGGTTTGTGCGGACCGTCAACAGCCCGTGCTTTTGCAGTTATCATGAATAATAGCCTCCTACGAATTTTTATGGTAATCAAGAGAATGGGCAATTCTTTTCCCCATCCTTTTTTCTATACAACCTAATCTTAAATCCTATAGTTAACTATAGGTCAAGTGATTAGCATTGTTATCCTTTTTTGGATTTTGACATTAGGGATTTACCTTGATAAGGTGGAGAGAGTACCTATAGTTAACTCGAAGTCTAGTGGTGAAAAGGAGACTAATGATGAAGACCTATTCTATTAGTGAAGCTGCAACCGAACTGAATCTTACCGTGTATACTTTGCGTTACTACGACAAAGAGGGACTCCTGCCTTTTTTAGAACGTACACCCAGTGGTACTAGAGTGTTTAAAGAGTCCGATATAGATGTCTTGAAGATCATTGAATGTTTAAAAGCAACAGGAATGCCGATTAAGGAAATTAAACAATTTATTGATTGGTGTACGGATGGAGATTCTACGTTGGAAAAAAGGTCGAACCTATTTTTGGAGCGAAAAGCAATTGTGGAAGCACAAATGGAAGAGCTTAAAAAAACACTGGAGATCATCGACCACAAATGTTTATATTATAAAACTGCATTGGAAGCCGGAACGGAAGATATTCATAGGAAAAAGATTGAAATCAATCCTAGTAATTAAAAGGATCACCTGCGCATAAGAGAAAGATGGGTGGTTACATGGTTTATGGCGTGCATTAATCATCATTAAGAAAAACGACACAGCTAGCTGATAAAAGCAGATGTTTGTTTTTATAGGAAAAGAACTTTAGAATGAGGAAAAAGGGGTGGAATGAGCTCGTGATGAATACGTTACCAGAAGAAATCATGAATATTTTACATACTAATAAGAAAGATCCCGCTCAATTTCAGGAGCTGATCTCTGAAGGTGGGTATGTACCGCCAGAAATGGATTTGATGATCGATGCGATTTCAGCATTGAGCATGGGGAAGAACATTCTGTTGAAAGGTCCGACAGGGGCAGGGAAGACGAAGTTTGCCGAGACGCTTTCGCATTTGTTCAACCAGCCGATGTTCAGTGTCAATTGTTCAGTCGATCTCGATGCCGAGAGCTTGTTGGGCTTCAAGACGTTAACTTATAAAGAGGAAAAACAGGTGATTGAATTCGTTCCGGGTCCTGTGACAAATGCCATGAATCACGGAACTTTCCTTTATATTGATGAAATCAACATGGCCAAACCCGAAACACTGCCGCTCATCAACGGGGTGCTTGATTATAGAAGAACGATCACGAACCCATTTACGAATGAAGTCATCACCGCAAAAGAGGACTTCAATGTGATTGCAGCCATCAATGAAGGGTATGTGGGTACGGTGCCATTGAATGAAGCGCTGAAAAACCGGTTCATCGTGATTGAGGTCCCCTATATTGAAGGAGAACAGTTAAAGCAATTGATCCAATCCAATACGAAGCTGAAGGACACTAAAATGATCGAGCTATTCGTCAAGCTTTCGGGTGATCTGATTCATGCCGTGAATCAAGGAAAGGTAGCGGAAGATGCGGCATCGATCCGGGCACTGCTTGATGCTTGTGATCTTAGTGTGCTGATTCCGGCGAAGCGGGCAATTCTCCGTTCCATCGTGGATAAGCTTGATGAGGAACGGGAGCGGGAGTTCGTGAAGAACTTGGCCGACACATTATTCTAACTAGGAGAATGCCGCATGAAATATATTCGATTCAATGATTCAATAATTGATACGGCCCTTTTTCTGCAATTACAGGATTTATCAACGGTTTTATCCGGTATACCCGATCTGGAATTCGAATACAATTACGGATCGATTCTCGATTCTGTACATAGAAAAGTCACGGCGAGCCACTTCTGGGAAAATGGCAATCAAGAGGTAAAGGTCGCGGGATTGAAAACGGATGTGCTGCTCAGGACAATCGGGACCCTACATTATTCGAGTGTAAAGGATTTACAGGACTATCAAGAAGTCATCGAGGAAAGCGGGCTTCCGAAGTTTGCGGCGCAATTATTTACCCTATTCGAGGATTTACGGCTTGAGGAAATCATTAAAAAAGAACGGCCGGGAACGAAAAAGTGGTTTTCCGTACGCGAGGCGTATCTCAAACAATATTTTGAAACGCAAATGGGAGCAAACGTTACGAGGAGTTTTGCACTCGATGAACTGTTCTGTCTGATCTATATGCTGCTCCAAGCCGATCGGCCTGATCCGATTTTTCCAAGAGCCAATCAACGGCAAATAGAGAATTTGGAAAAAATCAAACCGTTGATTTATATGGTTTTTGAAGCAAACAAGACGAGTGATATTACGAGGATCTGCGAGCAAATCGTCTTCCGTTTAAATGAAGAGTACCAAGATAGCATGAATGAATATTTCATTTATCCGGTTGCGAATGTGGAGCACTATACGGCCAATACGCTTTTCGATGAACTGACGAGAAACGATGAGTTGTCGAACGATGATACAGAAGATGTGGATGAAGAAGACAGCGAATTCATCGACGAAAAATTCTCCACATGGCACCGGGAGAATAAGAACGGTGAGAACCCTTCCACTTTCCTTCAGTTTGAACTGGAGCAAGGGACGAAAACGAGCATGTTGGGTGGCGGTGCACGGGAAGCCGAAGATGCCGACCAGGCTTTGGCCTCAATTCAGGGTTCATCTGGAGAAAGTAAAGAAAAGGACTACAAGCAACAGGAAACACTCGAGAAAAAGCAGACGAACACCGGGAAAAACGGGGATTACCCGTTTGGTGAGGATAATAAGGATGCCGTCATGATCATCAAAGAGGCGAGAGCATCCACGTTCGATGAGGAAAAACGCTACCGTGAGTTCGTGGCTGATATTGAACCATTCAAGCGGAAGCTTTCCAGCACCATCGAAAAGACGCTTGAAAATAAGAAAAATGCGCCAAGAAGAGATTTGGCGTTCGGAAGGTTATCGAAGAAGTTGCTTCCGCTCGTGCTGGATGAAAATCCGCGGATCTTTTATAAAAAGAACCAGGAGTCCAAGGAAATCGATGCCGTGTTCACGCTTCTCATTGATTGCTCGGCCTCGATGCACAATAAGATGGATGAAACAAAGCGTGGCATCGTCCTGTTTCATGAAGTGTTGAAGAAGTTGAAAATCCCCCATTCAATCGTCGGATTTTGGGAAGACGCCAATGATGTGACAGAAGGCTACCAGCCGAACTATTTCCACGTGATCCACTCCCATTCGGATTCACTTTATCAGAATGCCGGCGCGAAGATCATGCAGCTTGAACCTGAAGAGGATAACCGGGACGGTTACAGCATCCGTGTCGCTTTAAAGGATTTGGAAGGACGGCGGGAGAAGAACCGCTTTCTGCTCGTATTCTCTGATGGCGAACCAGCTGCGGCACATTACGACCAGAACGGAATCGTCGACACGCATCTTGCCGTTTCCGAAGCACGTAAAAAGGGGATTGATGTCATCGGCATGTTTTTAGCGAATGGAAGCATCGAGGAAAGCGAAGAGCTGACGATGAAAAACATCTATGGCAAAGAAAGGCTGATGATTCCCAGTGTAGCTGAACTGCCAGAACACTTTACCCCGTTATTGAAAAAGTTGTTATTGAAGACTATTTGACCCCGAAGTTTTCATCACCCTTCTGTTTAGTCATCATATTCTAGACTGTAACCTAGATGAGGAGTGACAGTGATGTATTATACAAGGCAGAACTTTGGTGGATATGGCAATTACGGGGGTTTCCCAGGGCTAGGTAATTACGGTGCCGTCGGTGGTGGCTTCGGGCAGCCTTTCGGCTATCCGATGTATGGAGGCATGGGTGGGAATGTCAACATGGGCCTTCCAGGAGGCTATCCGATGCAACCAGGATATGGCGGACAGCATAGTTTTCCCATGCAGATGCAAGGTGGCATGGGCGGACATGGAGGAGCCTTCCATCCATACCCCATGTATGGCAGCATGGGCCAAGGCGGCGGATATCAGCAATATTCAAACCAGAAAAGAGCTAGAGGAGATCAACGTAAGATCTCCTCTAGCTCTTTTTGATTTGAACTTTGATTAATGCTGCTTGTTCGGCAACACTTTCTCTGGGTGACCATTCCCTTGACGGCGTTTATTATCGGCTTCTTTTTTCTGCTGTTCTTTGATTCTCTCTACAAATTCTTTCGAACCTTCCATGCATAAAACCTCCTCCGCTATTTTCTTATTTACTATAACCAGAACCACTATGGTTCATGAGGAATTTTCATGAAACCTTTTAAAAACCTGAAACGTCTTATATACGAAGTGAAAAATATGAAAGTTGGGAGCCTGGGAATGAATGTGAAAAAGAGGGGTAGGATTTGGAGAATCATACGAAACATCGTATTGTTTGTAGTTGCCATATCCTTGATATGGGTTGCCTTCCATACGGTCATGAAGACCTATGAACAAAAGAAATACCCGGCACGGGGGGAAATGGTGGAAGTGGATGGTAAACGTATGCATGTGTATGCCAAAGGTGATGGAAAAGAAACGATTGTCCTATTAAGCGGGTTAGGCACGGCGGCACCTGCGTTGGATTATGAGCCATTGATGGACGAGATGGCAAAGGATTATAAAGTGGTCGTAGTGGAGCCGTTTGGCTATGGTTGGAGTGAGCTGACCGATAAGGAAAGGACCGTGGAAAACATTGTGGAGGAAATACGGACGGCCCTGAAGAAATCCAACATAGAAGGTCCCTACATATTGATGCCCCATTCCCTTTCCGGAATCTATAGCATGTATTACGCCCATGAATATCCAGAGGAAGTCAAGGCGGTTATTGGAATAGACTTCACGTTACCTAAGGCATTGGAATACTTTGACGAACCTGCGCCCACCATGCCTGCCTATTTGAAGGCTGTTGCACCAACGGGAATAGCAAGATTGGTTTCGTATATCAGCCCTGAAGATGTCATTCCCATTGCTGATGAGGGAACGTATTCGGAAGAAAATCTACACATGACGAAAATTATTTCTGCTGGGAAATTGTACAACCGAAATATTGTCGATGAAGCAAATGAAATAGAGAAGAGTGTGGAAAAGACGAAGGAGATGTCCTTTCCTTCAAACATGCCGATTATGATCTTCGCCGCCAAAAGAGATAAGGTAACCGAAGATGGTAAATCCAATCTGACTTTCTATGAAACGCAAGTAGGAGACAATCCATTAAATGAACTCATTGTTTTAGAAGGCCATCATTATCTCCACTGGACTCGTTCTAAGGAAATGAGTGAACATGTTCGCACATTCATCGAACAGATAAATCATCATTGAACAGCCGAATCAAGTCGCCGAGTAGAGTACGGGAGGGAGAGGGTTTTGATGCAAAACGGAGACGGTACATTTCCTACCCTTGAAACAGATCGATTACTTTTAAGAAAAGTCACGGAAGAAGATGCTAGTAGTGTCTTGAAATACCTGTCTGATTCAGAGGTCATGAAGCACATCGGATTAGCGCCTTTTGCCACTATTGAAGAGGCTCTAGATGAAATTTCATGGTATCAATCGATTTTCGAAAAAGGGACGGGGATTAGATGGGGGATAACTCTGAAAGAACAAGGTGAGGTCATTGGTAGCTGTGGCTTCCTTAACCGGGCTCCCCAACATTACCGCGCTGAAATAGGCACGGAATTAAGGAAGGATCATTGGGGGCAGGGCATTGCATGTGAGGCGTTTGAAGCGGTCATTCGATATGGTTTTGAAACACTTCAGATTCAAAGGATAGAAGCGTTGATTGAACCTCCCAATGTTTCTTCCCAAAGGTTAGCGGAAAAGCATGGCTTTTTACGAGAAGGGTTATTGAGACAGTATGAGTTCACATGTGGTAAATTTGATGATCTATATATGTATTCGTTATTGAAGCGAGATTTCGAGGAACGTTACTAGGATTCCAACATAGAAATAAAGCCACCTATTCTGCATAAGTGGCCTCGTTGTTAGTTATTGTCGTACTTTGTCTATATTGGCTATCGTACCACCATCAACACGGATATCAGTCCCGGTGATATAGGAAGCACCTTCGCTGATCAAGAACTCAACCACCGTGGCGATTTCCTTCGGCTCCCCTTCACGGAGAAGAGGCGTATGATCCAGCATGACTTTCATTTGTTCTTGTTGAGAAGCTTCCTGCCGTCCCATCGGGGTATTGATCGTACCTGGAGATAGCGAGACAATGCGTGCACCTTTTTGCCCCCATGCCCACGCTTGATGTTCCACAATCAATAGGACGCCCAATTTGGATAAGCTATACGCAGCGCCAGGAATCCCTTGTGTCATCTTTTCCATTGTTTCTACGAAATTTGGAGCCAAGGGGTTTTTTAGCACCTCTACGTATGGACCATCTTTAGGAACCATATGGCCACTCATGGATGAAATGCAGACCGCAACCGTACCAGGGCCGGCTATTTTTAGGAATTCATCTAATATAATGCCTGTACCTACTAGATTCACTTCCGTTATACGTTTTGAATCTCCCATTGTGGGAGACAATCCGGCCGTATTAATAATGGATTTTAACGTACCTAATGACTTCGCTTTTTCCGCTAGAGCTCTAACATTTTCCGCATCGGTAATATCTACCGTTTGGTAATGTACATCCTCCACACCTTTTGTTACTAATTCATCTTTAGTTTGGATTAAGCGATCTTTATTCACATCCGCCAAGAGCACGGTTCCTGTTTTGCCGACCAATTCAGCAATTGCTTTTCCCATACCACCTGTACCGCCTGTGATTACATGGACATTTGACATGAAATCTCCTCTTTTCATATGTAAGATTATGTTAGATTCTCCATCATCCTACACAAAATCGATAGGTCATGGCAAATAAAAAGGTGGGAAACATGATAAGCCAACTCTAGTTTGAGTTGGCTACTGTCTCTTTATTTCTCTAAGCTCCATAATCCGTAGGGGTTGTAAAAAGGATGTTCTTCCTCGTACCTGAAGTCTTGACGGCTAGTCAATGTAAAGGTGGGGGCGTCTGATTTAATACGGAAGTCTTGGCCGTTTGTGAAAATGGGTCTTTCCCCTAGATTGTAAAAGTTGAAAGTGCTCAGTAAGGTTACGGCTTCTTTAGGGCTCATCGTGTTGGGCGTAACAACATCTGGAAGGCCAAAAGCCTTCATACCGAATGAACCATAGTGGTCATCCTCTCCGATGATGGTGACAAAATGGGCATAAACCGGAATGACATCCGGGTTTTGCTGCAATTTGTGCCAAGCTTCCTTCGTGTGGGCCATACCCGATGTTTCGATTTTTACAGCCATGCCGCCAGCTTTAAGTAAGGCTGACCCAGCATCTATCAGATTTACCACAGCTTTAAAGTCAGATACTTCCGCAATGATATAGACCGTGAAAGTATGATGATTGATTTCGGTCAACAGACTTTCAGGAAATGCCCCTTTACTGGCATAAGAGAAGGCCTCTTTCAAGTGTGGTTCATACTCATACACTTCGACATGAAACGTGATGTCCTTTTCACTGTTATGTAAATCGTGTCCGGCCAACAGATATCCATCACTTTCCGTAGCCACCGCCTGATTCAATTCCGTACGGTTCTTCCATTCTCCAGGTATCCCGATAATAATTTCCGTCATGATGCACCTCGACTTTCTTTTTTTTACTATACTACGTCTTCTGCTCGTTTGTCTTATTGTATAATAGTGGAAAAGGAGCGATTGCTTGAAAAATCACACCACAATATATTTACTCTTGTTCAGTTCTAGTATTTTTGGGGGATTGGCTTTACAGGATTTTTTCGAATATTCCATGTTAGTCGCCGTGAGCTTAAGTGCGACATTCATGATTTTTGCGCTTATTTCTTTGGGGAAAAGGAACCGAAGGAGGACCTGAGTACTCATTCCATGGATGTATGGCTTTTTGTAGGGGATTCATAGTAGGTAGGACTTTTTCAAATTAATCCAATTGATGTATAATATAAACGAGTGATTGTCTGTGATATCTGTACTAAAATATATATTGTAGATTTATTCATGGTTCTATGAAAAAATGGTAATGGAATTTGCCATATTCAATGATTCTTGTTTATTCAATGATGAAAGAGAGTGGAATATAATGGGTCGTAAATGGAATAATATCAAGGAAAAAAAAGCGTCCAAAGATGCGAATACTAGCCGTATTTATGCGAAATTCGGACGTGAAATTTATGTGGTAGCCAAACAAGGTGAACCAGATCCAGAATCGAATCAGGCACTACGTGTCGTATTGGAACGTGCGAAAACGTACAATGTCCCAAGAGCGATTATTGACCGTGCGATCGAGAAGGCAAAAGGTGGTTCTGAAGAGAACTATGATGAACTCCGTTATGAAGGATTCGGTCCTAATGGAGCAATGGTGATTGTGGATGCGTTGACAAACAACGTTAACCGCACAGCATCGGATGTACGTGCCGCTTTCGGTAAAAATGGAGGAAACATGGGAGTCAGCGGATCGGTTGCCTACATGTTCGATGCCACGGCTGTTTTCGGTATCGAAGGGAAGAATTCTGAAGAGGTGCTTGAATTATTGATGGAAGCGGATGTTGATGTTCGTGACATCATCGATGAAGAAGAGTCAGTTATCGTATATGCGGAACCTGATCAATTCCATGCAGTGCAACAAGCATTCAAGGAAGCGGGCATCACGGAATTCACGGTTGCCGAGCTTACAATGCTAGCACAAAATGACTTAACTCTTCCTGCTGATGCGCAAGAACAATTCGAAAAAATGATCGACGCATTAGAGGACTTAGAAGACGTTCAACAAGTCTACCACAATGTGGATCTTGGTTGATCATATAGAAAAGTGGGCCTGTGAGATATAATCACAGGCCCTAAACTGTAGGCATACTCGATTAAAATCGAGTTTGCCTACAGTTTTTTTTGTTTCTAAATGGAAATTAGCACTGAAAATGATATTCTTAAACTAGCACTAGCAGATATTTCTGTTGAAGAGGTAAATGGGATTACAAATGAGCTTATACAAGGAGATATAATACAAATTGAGGAAATGAAGCTGAGGCCAAGGGGCGCCATGCTGCTCCACCAACTGCACTCGATAAACCGCTTAAAGTTATTTTTGGAGCAATTGTTTATGACAATAGCAACAAGTGGGGTGCCAATAAGCTTGTCATAAATAGGGAAACAATCGACCTAAGGTTAAACGTGCATGTAAAACTCTAGGATACTAGTCAAATGATCTAAACTAAGGGGTGAACTTTTATGTTTAATGTACCTGAATTTTCGAGGGTGAAAAAATTAAAGTTAGCTACACATTCATTACTTATATGTGTTCTATTAAGTTTAATGAGTTTAATCATTAATGATGTATTTTCTCTAGTGGTAGATGTAAGAATTAATGTAAACTTATTCTTTATCCCTATTATTATTGTTTTTTGGATTTTAATCGCTATAAATAAACCTGCTTATCAAAAGTAAAAAGAGAATCTAGCTTACCTAAACGGATACCTATAGAGTGGACACTTAGAAAAGAATGTTTCCTCTATAGATATTTTTGTAGAGAAGGTCATGGTACGGGTTAAGGCAGCCTTAAAATTTAAAACAAAACAACAAGAAGAGGTCTTGGGATCGTCGTGTCCCGGACTTTTTTGAATTCTACATAAAGCGGTTTCTGTTCGAGTATCGTATGAAGCACTTTTGGTTTAGCCCCTTTTTACAGAAAAAAGCCTGCTTTGGTAAACAAAACAGGCTCTTTCGCATTTATCCTTTTACCTTAATTCCATAGCGTTTTCGGTCTTGTTTCACTTTTTCAAGCTCGGATATGGTAACGAGCTGGTAGCCTTGCTGATCCAACTTCTTGATGATTTCATCCGCTGCTTCAGCACTGGTTTTATAAATGTCATGCATGAGGATGACTTTACCGTCCTCCGCTTTGTTCATGACTTTGCGAACCACTTTCTTCTTGTTCTTGAGCTTCCAGTCTTCCGGGTCTATTTCCCAGAGTACGACATCCATTTCTCCTATGTTCTTGCGGACCTCGTCATTGACCGCACCATACGGGGGACGGATAAGGCTAGGTTCATAGCCGCTCGCTTTTTTGATCGCCAGTTGGGTTGTATTGATTTGACTCTTGATCTTTTTCTTGCTTAACCGCGTCAATTGCGGATGATCCCAGGAATGGTTCCCGATTTCATTTCCTTGTGCAAGCATGTTTTGCAAGACGTCAGGATAATGCTCCACACGGCTTCCTAGTACGAAGAAGGTCGCATGAGCTTGATGCTTCTTCAAAGACGTCAGGATAGCCATCGTATTGTCAGGGTGAGGTCCGTCATCGAATGTGAGGGCAATCACCTTTTGTGATGGATCAATCCATTCATTCTTTGGAGGAAGCTTGACGACGATGTGATTGGGCTGTTTTTCCTTCACGCGGTCTTGGTTCATGTCCTTACTTAGATATGTATCTAGTAAGCTATCTTTGAATAAATCTTTTTTAATGGCTACGGTTTGGATGTTGGATGAGTCTCCGTCTTTTTTTGGTTTCATATAGAAGACTAATGTATTTTTTAGTACCGAAAAGGATTCGAAATTAGCCATTTTCGGATCTGTTATTTTCTTGATTAGGTCTTCGGAAAGTTTTTTATCTTTCTTATCATGTAACTCTTCAAAAGCAATATCGGATAAGACCGATAAATAATCCGTATCAGAGTAAAAAATTTCATCTAAAGAGAGGATTTCTTGAGAGGGAATATCGTATGTAAAAATGTTATATTCCGAATGTTTTTTACCTGCAATTTGTTCATATTTATCGAAGGAGATTGTGACGGTTTGTTTGCTGAAATGAAGGATATCATACGTGATGTTCAACTCAGAAGAAGCTTTCCCATCGATAGCCTTCCATTTCTTTTGATACTCTTTTATTTCATTACGGATATAGGATTCTAGCTGCTCATCGATTGACTCTTGGTGGAAGACCGGCCTGCTTACTGAATATCCACCTTTCGTATAATCGTTGACCTCCGTTTGGATATCAGCATCCGGATAATTCTTATCTATGGAATAGGCTGACACCGTATGCTTATTTTTCATCAGTTTGATAGCCAATCCCGACAATCCCAAAACCACCGTCAGACATAAAAGAGAAATAAAGATTTTTTTATAATTTAATTTACTCATGATGCTTTCCCACCTCGTGATAATTCTACTATAATATAACTTCAAAAGCCTTAAAATTATGTTAAAAAATTCATTTTTTATAGGGGGATTTTTCCTTGTTGGTTTTTAACTAGGATATGACCATCCATGTGACTATAGAAGTGGTGTTGAATATCAAAAAAAAACAATGGGATTGTATGAAAATGAATGTGTCGAAGTGTATCGTGGTGGAAGAAATCAACGTTCAGGTTGGACCCTATTTCTATGCGGAACAAGATTAGAGAATTTTAGATTCCTCTTCGTGGGAGTGAACCTTCATTTGGTCAAGTTCGAGCCTTAATTTCTCTGTTTCTAACAGATAGTTTTCATGTTTGAGTTTTTCGAGTTCGATTTCGTCTTTAAGCATGTTGTGTTTGGTTTTTGACTGTTGTTGAAAATGATCTGACACAATCGCGATTATAGGGATAGAGAAGATCATGACAACGGTTACGGTGGCCACCATATTTTTTCCTCCTTGGTATTCAGACTGTATTTCTCCTTTATATTATACGAATACGATTGTTTTTAGGAAGTGTTTTTACAATAAATGTTAAGAAATGAGATAAGGACGAGCTGGATTGTAAAAGGGAAGGGGAGGATAGCTTATGCATATTATTCCTTTCCTTATTAATCATTTTTTTCACAATCGTTGCATATTTCCTACCGGAAGCAGGCTACCCACCGCCTATTCGCTTATTCTTTTAGGTAAGCTCCGGATTGAATAAAGCTTAATCATTTTAAAGCTGACAAATTGATATAAAGCTAGTTTCAATGATGGTATAATATGTTAAAAAAGGGGTGCGATGATGAAGCTATGTTTTATTGGGGGAGGTAACCCTTCAACTGGGGAACTTGATGATGTGATGAACTATTTAAGTCATCATGTTGAAGTGGGAAGTAAGATGTTAATCATTCCTTTCGCGACGGAAGATTCAAAAATTGATAGATGGTTTAACTCTGCAAAGCAATCATTTGGGGATATAGGGATGGAGCATATTAAACTACTCGATTATCGACTGACAAGTCAAGAAATGAAAGATGAAATAAAAGACCATGATGTTCTTTATTTTTCTGGCGGAAGACCGGAGAAGTTAATGGAAAGTTTATATGCAAAAGATCTGATACAAACTATTAAAGGTTTTCCAGGCTTAATGGTGGGTGTAAGTGCAGGGGCTTTACTGTTTTGTAGAGATTGTATCATTACAAAAGATGAAGATTATCCCGAAACACAGATAATAAGGGGTTTAGATTTAGTGAATTTTAGTGTGGAAGTTCACTATGAAGGTGCCAATGATGAAGAATTACTCCCTTTGTCAAATGATAGGGATATATACGCCATTCCAGATGGTAGTGCAATATTTTGGGATCACGAGGAAGCTACACCGATTCATAATATCCTGCATTTTAGAAAAGGAACGAAACAGATTCTTGGAGAAGGTTAAAAATTTTGGTGGGGGACATGGATTGAAATTCTTCTTGAAAGTGAATGTTGTTAGTATTCTCTATGCCCTTATACTATTTATTCCTCTTGAGCTCATCATGAATGTATATAGAATTAGCAGACTAACAACATGGGATATAGGGAATGTGAACATCTTAATCGGATGTACGGCTATTGTATTGTTGGTGTCTGGGACCATCCTGCTTTTTTTCTTAACAAAAAAGTGGATGGGCTTCAGAAAAGCTCAATTCTGGACAGTTATCCTTTGGGCTCCCTATTTCGTTCTTTTCGTTTATATGGGTGCCTCTCTGATTCCTGTAACATATGGAGGAGATATGCCTAATCCTGCTACTGGTCTTTTGGCAGTAGGAGCTTTGATTGTTTATCCCATTTATATACTCATTATCAATTTTTCAAGTTACATAGACAAAGAAGGTTGCTGAGGCAGCCTTTTTATTGTGGGCTAAAAAGGTATTTCGTTCCTAATAAACGTTCATTGTCCTCATAAATGAAAAGATGTTAAATGGTATGATGAGTAAGAAATGGTACAGAACTTAGTAGGGGGAAAAGTTTTCTTGAAAAAGGTTAAAATCATCTTGGCAGCCATTATTATTAGTCTTGTAACATATAGTATAAAAACAGAAACCAATTTAATGCCGTATTATATGTTTTTCTTAGGAGTAATGATCTTGGTGACGGGAATAGCCGAACTCCAAAAAGACAGAAAAGGCTATAAAGGATATATGAGCATCGGTATTGCTTTCTTTGTTTTCTTAGTTTCCATCCAGCGCTTCTTCATGAACTAATGGGTAGGCAGTTCGGTAAGGGAAGAGCAGAGCAGTGAAATGCATAAGGGCATGTTTTGATCAATCTTGTTCAAAACATGCCCTTTTTATATTGTATAAACACTCTTAACTTTCTTTCATACCGTACCTATGTCCAGGTTTTTGTTTTATTTTTGGCTCTATATCTGCTATTAACTTATCGAGAATATGGTAAAATTGCTGCTTTTCTTCAGCCGTCAAACTCTTTAATGCAATGGGTTGAACCTCGTGCTCAGTTCATTGAATCATAAACACCCGTTTATCTTGAGGTGATTTCTCGCGTTTAATTAGTCCCTTTATATCCCCAAACCCAGTTCTAATGACCTGCAATTTTTTGAGAGTTTGGTGAACATACAGCTTGGTTAGGTTTCAAAATGAATTGACATGATAGAAAAAAACATATATAGTTGCATGCGCAACTATTTTTAAGGAGGCAAATATTTGAGAAACCTGCAAGAGTTAGTTCACCAATTTTTCCAAGTGTCGAGAACCATGACGAATGACCTCAATCAACGAATGGCTGACTATAAGCTGACACATGCTCAATTAGCCGTTATAGAATACTTATTAAAGAAGGAGAGTTCATCTTCACTGGTCGATATTGCCAAGTATTTGAATGTGGAAAAGTCCACTGTGACTCGTGCCGTCGGTCATTTAGAGAAAAACAATTATATCCATCAAGTTCCTTCTATAGACAGTCGGGAAAAAAGGATCAGTTTAAGTGACACTAGTCATGACATTCGGTCTAAGGTTCAACAAACAAAGGAAGATTTTGAAAGTGCTGCTTTTAAGGGCATCTCAAATGAAGAGGTAGACGTTACTTTTCAGACCTTACTTAAAATATGGAATAACTTAAATGGAGATGTAAACAAACAGAATGACTAAATCTAAATTATGGACAAAGGACTTTATCATCATTACCGTAACATCCTTTTTGGTGTTTCTAACCTTTTACTTACTGATGACAACACTCACGCTCTATTCCATTCAACAATTTAACGCTTCACAAACCGAAGCTGGCTTTGCGGCTAGTATATTCGTAATTGGTTCTCTTCTTTTACGGCTTGTATCAGGGAAATACATAGATGTGATTGGGCGCAAGAAGTTACTCTTTGGGAGTTTGCTTTTATTTTTAATAGCGTCTCTTCTTTATTTTACAGCAGATACTTTTAGTTTATTATTACTGGTCCGCTTTATCCATGGAGCAGCATTCGGTATCGCTACGACTGTTATGGCCACAGCTGTCATGAGCATCATCCCTCCAGAACGTAGAGGTGAAGGCACAAGCTATTATTCTCTAAACACACCGCTTGCAACTGCAATAGGGCCCTTCTTAGGTATTCTTATCACGCAACATGCAGACTTTACCATGGTTTTTGTCGTATGTACTATATTTTCCGTCATTAGCATTGTTGTCATGCTTTTCGCAGAAATCACTGAGGTTAATTTAACAAAAGAGCAAATTCAAGAGGTGAAAGGCTTTAAGTTACAAGACTTCTTTGAAAAGTCGGCACTCCCTATTTCGAGTATCATTTTTATCATAGGGATCACGTACGCTAGTGTTCTAACCTATATTAGCCCATATGCAATCGAGGTTAATCTAACAGGTGCGGCTAGTATCTTCTTCATTGTCTATGCTATCTTCCTATTAGCTTCTAGACCCTTTACTGGTAAACTGCTCGATATAAAAGGGGATAACATTGTCATTTACCCTGCACTACTGTTGTATACAATTGGTTTAGTTTGCTTAAGCCAATCCTATACCAATTGGATGCTGCTTGTAGCAGCTGCATTCATCGCACTTGGTTTCGGGAATATGATTTCGTGTAGTCAAGCAGTTGTTGTAAATAAATCCCCTCGTCATCGCATAGGGCTTGCTACCTCAACATTCTATATAGCAATGGATGCTGGAATTGGAATTGGACCTCTCATTATAGGGATCATTGTTCCTATCTTCGGTTTCCGAGGTATGTATATGTCTATGGCATTCATCGTATTTTTAACGATCATTCTCTACTATTTTGTGCACGGAAAGAAGACTGGATTAATAAATGAAAAGAAGCGTGTGGCCTAATCCAAGACCTTGGTTCTGAACACGTTCTTAAATTGAAAGCTCATAAAAAAAGGGAAGGCTTCTAATCAGAGGCCTTCCCTTTTAAAATGTTTCACTAATGATCGAACCAGTTCTGGACGTGTCGTAATCACCCAAGCTATTAATTTCGGACTGAAAGGACGTGGAAGTTAAAATTTCCTTAAGACTTTGTATCACTTGCTCATTTTTAGGCGTCTTTAGAATGACCAAATCATACCGTTCGGTTATTAAAGGAACGAAATCCACCCCGACGATTTTGGCAGCCTTTTCGATACCAACCCCAACATCCGCCATCCCAGCTGAAATAGCTGAAGCCACACTCAAGTGATTGGTTTCTTCCTGTTCATAGCCCTTTAAACCTTGAGGCGAAATCTTATGGATTCTAAGCTGCTCATCAAGCAGAATGCGTGCGCCGGATCCTCTTTCCCGATTGATGATCGTCATATCCTGATTCAGATCAGACCAAGTGGTGAGGTGGAGCGGGTTTCCCTTTTGGACGTAAAAACCTGCTTTCCTCGAAATGAGGTTGATCAGCATATAGGGATACCCAACTAAAATTTTCTTTATATAAGGAAGGTTATATTCTCCTGTATCTCCATCATACATATGGACGCTTGCGATATCAGATTCCCCGTTATACATCGAGATCAGCCCGTTCAGACTGCCTGTGTTGGACCGTAATGTTTTATAGGATGAATCTCTTTCTATGTATTGACCAAGGATATCTAGAACCATGTCTTGGCCACTTATGACAAGGTGATGAGATTCCTTCGGATGGACTTGTTGATTATCGGCAATCGGTGCTGGGGAGGATGTGGACTTATGGCCTTGAATATAGTTCTCCAAGTCTTTTGCATCCATTCTCATCTGCCTACCGACCCGGAATACAGGGAGTTCTCCCTTTTTCACAAGATCATAAATCGTCAGTTTGGATACCTTCAATAGCTGTGATACTTCTTCGATTGTATAGGATAGCTCTTTTGACATGTGCATCCCTCCGACTTTATTGTATCCTAGTGGCCGAAAGAAAGTAAATTCACTGAGGAAAATATTAAGTATTTCTTTTTTATCATTTTCTTATTATAATTACATATAACTAGTTATAACTAAACATAACTAGAAAGAAGGGAAGAAGAATGTTGAAGAAATTATATCTTATTATCTCGATTATGTTACTGGTTGTAATCGGGGCAGGTTGTTCATCAGATGAGAAAAACACAGACACGAAAAAACAGGAAGCCACGGAGAAAGTCGATTTAACGATTTCGGCAGCCGCAAGCTTGCAGGATGCCTTGAACGACATAAAAGCAAGTTTCGAAAAAGAAACGCCAGATGTTAAAGTAAACTTTAATTTTGGAGCGTCAGGAGCGTTGCAACAACAAATCTCCAAAGGAGCACCTGTCGATTTATTCTTCTCAGCCGCAGAAGATAAATTCGATACATTAGTCGATGAGGGCCTTATCGATGAAAAACAAGGAACGGACCTAGTCGGTAATGATCTTGTATTGGTTGTTTCAAAGGAATCGGATATAGAAATCAAATCGTTGGAAGACATCACGAAAGCTAAAAAGATTTCAATTGGTACACCTGAATCCGTTCCGGCAGGTCAGTATGCGTTACAAACGTTGAAGAACAGTGACCTTTGGAAAGAGGTCGAAGAGAACGTGATTTATGCCAAAGATGTTCGCCAAGTACTTACATATGTGGAAACGGAGAACGTGGATGCAGGTATGGTGTATAAGACGGATGCGTTAACATCTTCGAAAGTGGATATTGTGACAACCGCAGGGGATGATTTACATGACCCAATTATCTATCCAGCAGGTGTGATCAAAGATAGTTCACATCCAAAAGAAGCACAGTTATTTTATGACTATCTTCAAACGGATGAGGCCATGAAGATTTTTGAGAAGTATGGATTTACCAATTTGAAATAATGTAAAGGGCTGCCAATAGTTGGCAGTCTTATTTTGTATATATATTTACCTTAAAATACCTTTTGAAGGAACTTTTGCTAGTGCATATCGTATATAATGATAGGTGATAGCTAGTCGGATTAGAGGGGAATTGAATGGAGTTTATAAGAGAAAATGCTTATGTGAGATTCATCCTGTTTTTCATCATCATTTATTCTACCACCATTATGTGGGAGTATAGAGCCGAGCATGAAACTCATTGGATGGCAAATCTATTTGAATCGTTGATTTACGTTACATCTTCTACATGTGTGACTCGGTTTTTGAAAAATAACTTCGACAACCAGCGCACGGAATAGGATGGGGAGGGGAACATAATGGATGATGTATTAGGTTATCTTATCATCGCGATTATCATTGTCGGGTTTGCGTTCGGATTTGCACTACAACTTCAAGAGGTACTGCTCATTAGAAAAAACAATGAAACGGTCCATAAAAGGCTGTTATATGGCTATTATGTACGCTGCGTCGCATACGTAGGTTTTTTAACCGCATATCTCTTGAATGTGCTGGTTGCTGCAGGGATTCTCCAAAATGCATATTTTACAGATAGTAACACGAGCTTGTGGAGTTCCCTATTCCTTATTGTTTTATTGTTTACGCATTTTGTCATGCGACAAAAAAAATCAATGCGTATGCAGAAGGAGAAATTATGAATAGGAAAGGGAAACTCGGTATAGCGCTGACGTTGCTTGTAGCCATTGGGATTACGATATATATTACGCCAGAATTAGTAAAAAAAGTGAAGAGCAGTCCCCTGCATGCTCTATATACATATAACGTCACCAAATCCTTTACGGAAGTCTCGGACGAAACGGTTGAAGTGGCTTCCGTCCCTATGGGAGAACTGAAGAAATTAGATACTGTGGATCAAACAGATGTAAAGATTGAAGGTGCATCTCGCAATATAGAAAAAGTTGTGGCAGAAAGCTTAAGTGAACCGAAGAAGTACGGAGGAAAAAGTACACTGAATGGTCCAGACCAAGGGTTTAAGGTTCGTAAATTTTATCATACGAAGCAGTACGATAAAGGGGAATATACGGTGACGCGAACCAACAGAATCACGGGCAAGGAGAAGGAGTACACAGGAACTTATTATGAACCGAGTGTTCAGGATCCTTTTATCAGTTGGTCACGTGATTATAAGTGACTTTCAGTTTAAATCGTGAAGAAAAAAGGGGTAGTTATGAAGAAGTGGTACCTTTTCGCAATAATTATATGTATTATTGGAATCCTGTTTTTTCTTTACAAAGGAAAAGAAGAGACGAAAGTGTATAGTTTCAGCGGAAGCAGTGATGAGTTAAAGATTCATAATGGAGTGATCATCTTATCCCCAAAAAAACAAGTCGTCTACGGCGGTGAGGTAGAATATATAGGACCAAAGCGGACTCATATAAAAACTTATTTTAAATCCATTTATCTTAATGATGAAGAAGCTATCGTTTTGAAAAGTAGCGTATCTAATGGTGTGAAGGGGGATGGTTTGTCCTTCCCGGCTGAATTAAAGTTGAATAAAGAAAACGGTTCGATAAGTAGTGAAGAATTGTTAACGGAACAACAGATAAAAGAGTTGAAAGAGAATCTCTATTATCAGCTTGAAATGATCATGGATGACGGGGAAAACATCAAACTTCCACTTCGGTTAGAGGTACATGAAATAAAGTAAAGTAACATAAGTAAAGGGACTTCCTTATTCGGAAGTCCCTTTGCTGTACCGTTATTTCCACTTGCGATCGTTAATTGAAAATGTCAATTTTTCCGGTTTCACATAATCATCTGGATCCGAGATGAATCGTAGTGTAGGCCGTTTTGATTTTGGTAGCCTTTCGAGTTCAGTCTCGAGAGCTTCTTGATAATTGATTCCTTTTGTCGTGATAGGTGGTGCCCAATTATCGTGATGGGTAGGTACGAACACTTTTGGTTGGAGAGCTTCAATATACATTCTAGGGTCCCGTAACCCGTTGGTGAACTGGTTGAATCCCATGATGGCTCCGACCTGTACATCCGCTTTGGGAAGGTCGCCGAGTACATTAGTCAATTCAGGGGCATCCTCTTTTATTGGGCCTGCTGAATCGTTCCAGGTGAGGTTGAATTTGCCGACCTTAAACTGATAAAGCAATGAGCCCCCTTCTTCATCAGTCAGCGCACTATGCAGGAGTTTTTTGAATTCCTTCGGTTTAGCTGGATGTTCCACGGCATAGCTCAAATCAGTGACGGTCAAGAGTGGCTTGCTTGGATCGCTTAAATCATTAGGCTTCAGATCGGAGTGAATATGCTTGACTGCCGTGATCTCTACCCCTTTTAAAAAGGAAAGCTGTGAAGTCGTACCGATTTCCGCATCTTCGGGAACGGCATGTATGCAGGCTACATCCACATCCTCTTCTACCTGTCCTTTTATATAGTCGCAATGCTCAGGTGTTCCGACAAGCTTGGCACCTGACTTTGAAATGATCTCGGCAGCATCCGCCGCATGGTCAAAATGAGCATGGCCGAGGAACAGGGCTTCCGGTTTCAGCTGGGCCAGCTCATCTGAAGAAGTAGGGACATATCCCGTAGATGTCCCTCGTGGAACCCAGGAATCCAGTAGGACAACATGGCCATTTATGGCAGCGGCGAAGTTGGATACGCCAAACCAGGAGAGGATGACCTTATCTTTTCGAATAGCCCCGGTCTTGTGGTTCACATGTTCTTTGCCAAAGAACTTTTCGCGTGCTTCAATCATTTGCTTCTTATCACTATCCATGGGTTTTGCCTCAACAGGTGAAGCTGTGCTTCCTAGCTGCAAGGCAAAGAATCCCAGGATGATAAACAACAATAGTTTCCGCCTCATATATATGAACCTCCCGAATAGAATGGATTTGTTATATGTCTAAAGTAATATTTCCCGTTCCATCGGCCTAGTAAACTAGTGAATGTGCTAACTGAATGGACTCATATAAAAACGGCTGAATCGATTACGATCCAGCCGTTTTATTTAGAGGTATCACCTGGAATACAGCTCCCGGATGAATTCACTATCTTTGTTGTTAAAGAATCTCTCCACGTTTTCTTCCGATGGCACTTGTCGAACAGTAAAAGGGATATCTTTCTTTTGAATCGTTTGGTCGATCTTCTTGATAGCAGGAAGATTACCTTCCAAAACCCCGTCCCACATATCGATTTTCTTTCCATCTTTAAAATGGAGGATGTACTTCCCATTAAAATAACGTTGGTGAGGAGTCTTTGTGCTAGCTATAATAGAATAATCGATAGCAACGGATTGCACATCGTTCTTCCAGGAATATTCCGCATCTTTCATACGCCAAAAGGAAGAAAGTTGAACCTTTTCATCAGTGACCACGAGTGCATGTGTCACGGCTAAATAAAGAAAGGGGAGTGATATAAGAATGGGAAACCTTACTAAACTCCAAATCGTTAGAGCGTTTTTCTTGAACTCAAGAAAAGACTTTTGGTGAATCCCTTGTTTAATAGAAAAATAGATTCCAAAAGTGGCCATTCCATAGAGAGCGGCACTTATGTAATAGACCCAATAGCTACTAGCAGGCGTACCATAAAAAAGGATTCCTTCGGTATGATGTAGTTGCCTGTTAATCCAATAAAAAATAAAGAACCAGAGGGCGCAAAAAGGGATGTACCAAATGAAAAAACGCCACCATTTTGCTTTCTCGGATGTTTCTTTCCCCACGGTTACTCCTCCTATAAGACTATTTTTTCGACAATGATTATTAAACTATATCATACATGTGGTAAAATAAACCAATTGAAGGAAAACGAAAAACTCAATCAATTAATTCCTTATATTGGATATTGGAAGGTTTTTTTCCGTTCAGTCAAGAATATAGAATGTAGGTCTATTTGTGAATGTGCATTCATAGTGAAAAGAGACATTATGTAGTGAAGAAGGTGAATGGTATGAGGAAAGTGGAGGTTGTTTCTCATCAGGAAGAGTGGGCACAAATGTTTCAAGATGAATGTGAAAAGTTAGTAGGGGTATTTAAGAATGAGATTCAGAACATCTACCACATTGGAAGTACAGCCATCCCTACGATACATGCTAAACCGGTCATTGATATCTTGGTGGAAGTGAAGCGGCTAGATCGTGTGGATGAGCATAATGGCGATATGAAGAGCATCGGATATGAAGCCATGGGAGCCTATGGAATTGCCAAGCGGCGTTTTTTTGTGAAAGGTGGTGACGTGAGGACCCATCATGTTCATGTTTTCCAAAACGGAAATGATGAGATTACCCGTCATGTGCTATTCAGGGATTATATGATTGCCCATCCAAAAGAAGCTCAAAAGTATAATCAGCTTAAGAAAAGATTGGCAAAGGTATTTCCCAATCGGATGGATGAATACATAGAAGGAAAGAATAAGTATATAAAAGAAATAGATAAACGGGCAAAAAAGTGGGGGGCCTCGTCTAATTGACATATCTAATTAATTAGATATAATGAATGCATGGATCATTTACTCATTTTCAAAGCATTATCTAATGAAAAAAGACAGTTAATCTTACAGTGGTTAAAAAATCCTGAAGAAAACTTTATTCATCAACAACATGATGGACAGTTCAATGATGGAGTGTGTGTAGGGAGTATCCAGGAAAAAGCGGGCCTCGCACAATCCGTTATCTCTAGTTACCTTGATATGATGCAAAAAGCGGGTCTGTTGGAGTCCAAACGAATTGGTAAATGGACATATTACCGTCGTAATGAGCAAGTCATTCAGGAATTAGGGGAGTTCATAAAGAAAGAGTTATAGGTAGACGTTCACAGAGACTCTGCCTGTATTTTTACGATAACATATCTACATATTTAGATATGAGGAAATGAAAACGTTTAGAAGAAAGGATCATACACACATGAAAAATGCTACTAAACAACTTCAAGATCTATCATTATCCGTATTGGATTTAGTTCCGGTTTTACAAGGAAAAGTGCCTGCGGATTCGTTTCACAACGGCCTTGATTTAGCTAGAAAAGTAGAGGAATTTGGCTATGAACGGTATTGGCTTGCGGAACACCATAATAGCCCTGGTGTCGCAAGTTCTGCCACATCGCTATTAATCGGTTATATTGCGGGAGGCACATCCAAGATCCGAGTCGGTTCAGGGGGAATCATGCTTCCGAACCATGTACCACTAGTGGTCGCGGAACAATTCGGGACACTGGAATCACTCTATCCGGGCAGAATCGATTTAGGTTTAGGACGAGCGCCGGGAACGGACCCCGTAACAGCACGGGCTCTAAGACGAAATGTCGGAGGTTCCGGGGAAGACTTTCCTTCCAATATCGTGGAATTACAAAACTATTTAAGCACGAATAAATCTGGGACTGTTCGGGCGTTTCCTGGTGAAGGCACGAATGTCCCTATATGGATACTCGGATCTAGTCTATTTAGTGCCAGACTTGCTGGCATGATGGGCTTGCCTTATGCGTTCGCGAGCCACTTTGCCCCATCTTATCTGAAACGGGCGCTAGAACTCTATAAGGAGTCTTTCCAACCTTCTGAACAGTTAAAAGAACCCTATTCGATTGCATGCGTGAACGTGGTTGCGGCCGATACGAACGAAGAAGCCGAACGCTTGGCAACGTCCCTGAAATTGTTCTTCCTGAACGTGATCAGGGGAGGGCAGGAACTATTGAAACCGCCTGTCGATAACATGAATGGGTACTGGAACCCGTACGAAAAAGCTGCTGTGGACCAGATGTTGGAATATACCTTCATTGGTGATTCCACTAAAATCAGCGATGAACTACAAACGTTCCTGGATGAGACACAAGTGGACGAAATCATGGTGTGCTCACATATTTACGATCACGAAGCACGGGTACGCTCGTACGAGATTGTGTCAGAAATCGTTAAAAATAAATAAGGAACTAGCCCCGGTTGCGGTAGCGGCCGGGGTTTTCTTTGTGCAGTGGGTGGTGTTGGACCGATATATGGATGGGCATGACCGATAAAACATTAAAGTAGACCGATATAAGCTGCAAATAGACCGATATAATACCGAAACCGACCGATAAAATCCCTGATGAGCGTCAACACTTAAAAATTTCATCCCCATTCATGGCTAAAACCCCGGTACATAGCAAAAAAACTCGTAAACAATGAGACATAATCTCTGTTTACGAGTCCTATATCACAAGAAAATCAGTCAAAATACGTAATAATCACTGAAAAAGGTCATTTACTATATTAATATAGTAAAAATAACGAACACGTTAAAATAATGGTCGCTATTAAGAACAAAAACCAAAAGTGAATATGCATAAAAATTCATGAATTAATTCGAGGTGTTTCTTTTGTTTCGTAACCACGACTAGTACAGAACGTAAAGCGAATGGAAAAAGGCAAAAACGTAGAATGAAACTGTCCGCTCCACAAAGACCACTTTCCATAAGAAAGCGTGAAATAGGATCATGGCGCAGACTGTTTTCCTCTAGTGTCGTTTATAATATGCCGAAATTTTTCAAGGCAAATTCAATTCCATCTTCATTTGATTTCTTCGTAACAAAATCGGCTACCTTTTTTAATTTTTCATGTCCATTGCCCATGGCTATTCCAATTCCGACCAATTCGAGCATATCGATGTCGTTCTCTCCATCACCAAACGCAATAGCTGCAGATTTATCTATAGCGAAGTACTGTAAAACTTTTCGAATAGCTAGAGACTTAGAAATCTCTTTCTGTAAAATATTCAATACGAATGGATGCCATCGTTTAAATGTGAGGTGAGGGAATCTGTGCAAGTATTTCTCGATACTTTCTTCAGAAGCATACAGGCACATTAGGTATACTTCCTGTTCGTAGATGAGCTGACTTGTTGGGGGATAATCATGTAAGGACAGAGTTTCTTTCAACGCCTTTAATATCTTGTTATCTTTCACGCCGTTCATGCTGAAATCTTCGGTGAAGAATGAGAGAGCGTGGTTCTCAACGTGTGAGAATTCATAGACTTCCTTGATGATATGTTTATCTAACGGCACTTTATGAATGACTTCCTGACCATGCTTCGCATATGCACCGTTTGCTGTTATGAAAGTGTCTATTCCTAATTCTCTTATTTCCTTGCACATCGATAGTGGCCTTCCCGTTGCTGCTACGACTTTTATTCCTTTGTTCTTTAAAGTAAGTATGGCTTCTTTAGTAGTAGCTGAAATACTACCATCTTCATGATGTGTTATCGTACCATCTATATCAAAAAATACAATTTCGCAGTCCATATATAGCCCCTTTGTAAGTAAGTTTCTATTCGGAAATTTAAATTATTTACCTTAATATACAATAATACCCATATTTATATCATACTATATTAGCTACTTTCAGGGGCATATTTTTGTTGAAAAAAAGAGTATCTTACCTGCGATATACCTCGAAGATTAATAACAAGGCTATGAATTATGTTAAATAAGTGGGTTACTATGCGAAGAAATAAATGTAAGTTTATTCCATTTTGTTATATAATCAATTATACAGATACTATTTAAATGGATAGGGGGATTTATGAAAAAATCTTTTAGAGTTCTACTTGTTTTGGTTGTCGGGGTAATAATTACTGGATGTAGCAATGAAACGCTAAAAAGTGAAAACAACTCCAATTCAAAAAATACTACCGAGAAGAAAATAAGTTACAATGAAGAACCAAATACATCAGTTTCTTTAAATGTTTCCAATTCACCAAATGCTACCGATATGAACATAAACTATGAGGATATACAAATTATTTCTGAATCAGTGGAAAACGGGATGAAAACCATTAAAGTATTTTATCCGAAAGATACCCTCTATATACCAACAAGATATAATGGGGATCATTCGTATAAAGGAGATCTAAAATTAGAAGACATTATTATCGCTACAAATGGTTGGGTTGCTACGTTTAGTGGGAGACTTGATTAATGCTCATTAACCTTGTCCTTTGACAAATCTGATAACAAAAAAGGAGAAGCAACCTTTTATCTGGTTGCTTCTCCTTTGGAACTCCTTATCAGAACGGTTTCTGAGGCAGAAATACGCTAAAGAACGTACTTTAAATAGCCTGTATTATCCTATTATTGTGCAGATTTTAATAGTTTGATGACTTCTTTGGCAACTGAAGCACCTGATGCTGGGTTTTGTCCAGAGACAACGCGACCATCAGATACGGCGAATGCTGCCCAGTCTTCGCCTTTTACGTAATTTCCTCCTCGATTCACAAGCTCATCTTCTGTTAAGAAAGGAACTGCTTTGTCTAAACCAAGTGCAATTTCTTCCGTATTGGCAAAGCCCGCAACCTTTTTGTCGGCAATTAAGTAGTTGCCTTCTGCATTTTTAATGTTTAATAAGCCTACAGAACCATGGCATACAGCTGAGACGATTCCGCCGTTTGCATGGATGGCACTAGCGATAGTTTGTAACTTTTCATCATCAGGGAAATCCCACATTACCCCGTGCCCACCTGTATAATAAATGGCATCATAATCTTCAGGATTAACCTCATCTGCCGATAAAGTAGTACCTAGTTTCGCCAAAAATTCATTGTTTGAATAATATTGCCAATCCAATTCAGTCATTTGATCTGCTTCCAGACTGTGTGGATCAATCGGTGTAAACCCACCTTTAGGGCTAACGTAATCGATTTTATAGCCTTCTTTTTCCACCTCGTCCACGAAGTGAACAGCTTCTCCCAACCATAATCCTGTTGCGCGTTCTTGATTTGGATATTTGGAAACATTAGTGACTACTACTAAGATATTTTTCATTATACAATCTCCTTTTTGTTTGATAGTATGTACATTAAAGGTTAAACCATACTTTAAGTCAAGGAGGATGCATTTTGTACTCCATTCAAAAAGCTAGCCTATTAGCTCAAGTGCCTTCAAGCACTATCAGATATTATGAAAAAATTAACCTAATTCCTCCTATTAAGAGAAATAAACAGGGTCATCGTACATTCGATGATAAAGACATTGAAATCCTTAACTTAATAAGATGTTTCCGAAGTCTAGGCATGTCGATTGAAGATATAAGAGCAAGCATTTCGAATATAAATTTAGAACATGAAGATACGAATATGAAAACAATTTTATCTCAGCATAAGAAAAAATTAGAAGATCAAATTGTTATTTTAAATGCTTACATCCATGAAATTGAGGAAAAAATAGTTAGTTGATTTTTTAGGCTGTTTTAAAGTAAGCGATACACTTATGAATTAAATAATAGAATGAAAGACCGAAAGCATTTACGCTTTCGGTCTTTCGGGTATTAAGAGGACATCGTAATTCCGCCATTGATATGAATGCATTGGCCTGTAATGTAGGCACCTTCATTCGATGCGAGTAATACGTAGGCTCCGGCGTGATCGGCTGGTTGACCTGGGCGGCCAAGTGGTGCCTCGGTTCCGAATTCTTCTACGGTTTTTTCATCGAATGTTGCAGGAATAAGTGGAGTCCAGATTGGACCTGGCGCTACCATGTTGACACGGATTCCTTTGCTTGCCACGTTTTGAGCGAGGCTTCGTGTGAATCCGACGATTGCACCTTTTGTCGCTGTATAATCCATCAATGTCGCGTGTCCTCTATAAGGGTTAATTGATGTCGTGTTAATGACCGAATTCCCTTGTTTCATATGAGGGACCGCATATTTGCTCATGTAAAATACGGAATAAATATTGGTGCGGAACGTTTTGTCCCATTGCTCGCCCGTGATATCTTCGATGTTCTCGGTCGGATATTGCACGGCTGCGTTATTGACAAGGATATCTAATTTGCCGAATTCGTCCAATGTCTTCTGTACCAATTCCTTGCAATTAGCTTCCACGGAAACATCAGCAGGGAGTAGTAAACAACGCACGCCTTCCGCTTCAATCAGTTTCTTTGTTTCTTCTGCATCACTGTCTTCGTTCAAATAGTTCACGACCACATGAGCGCCTTCTTTTGCATAGGCAATGGCGACCGCACGTCCGATTCCACTGTCTCCGCCAGTAATTAGGGCGACTTGGTCTTTTAACTTACCGCTTCCTATGTAGTCCGTTGGTTGAATAGGGAGTGGATTCATCTCTGATTCAATTCCAGGCTGTTTGGACTGTGTTTGTCCCGGTTGTCCATTTTTTTGCTGTTCATAGATATTGATATTCAAAAAAATCTCCTCCTTCAAAATATTAATCTACTAATATTTTAGCCATCCTGGAGGGGAGTTAAACATATATTTCCTAAAGGATTACTAGGAAAACGTTTACAAGATAGTGAGAAGTAGACTGGTCCATTTCCCTTCTATATAAGGGCCGGAAAAAGAAAATGTGGATAAATTCCGACCTCGATTCCATGATACCCCCTGTTATAATACAAGGTTTTAAGATGAAATGCGTTATTAAGAACGTAAATCCACATGAATAATCGGTTTCCATTTGATTTTCCAATTTTAATCTTACGGTGTGGATAAAATGTGAATATTTTTAATATATAATATATTATTAGGTGAGGAGTGATAGATATGAGTAGTTTTAATATAGGAGATATGCTATATCAGTTATTTTTTATTGGGTTTATCGTCTTAATTATTTGTTTAATCGTTTCTATTTTCCGTTCTAGCAAAAAACGCAGAATGCAAATGGATAGATTGGAAGAGAAAATCGATGCTTTGAATGAACAGCTGCGTGAAAAGTAGAACCTAACAAGGAAACGTCTCAATAAGAAAAGCACCCAAATTTTTCAGGTGCTTTTTTTGATGTTACCGTTCTTCCTGCTTCCACTCTGCAGCCAGCATACCATAGACGATATGATCCACATAATGGTCATATAACCATTCCGCTTGTCTGAGGCATCCTTCGTTCACATACCCAAGTCTTTCGGGTATTCCTCTACTTTTCTTATTCTTAACTGCTACCCTGATTTCCACCTTGTTCAGTTGCAACTCGTTGAAAGCATATTCAGTCAATGCCTTGGCTACTTTCGTCATCACGCCACGACCCTGAAATTCCTCACCTAGCCAATACCCAATATAAGCTGTTTTGTTTGCCCAATTTAGCTGGTTATACCCTGCAATACCGGCAATTTCCCCCTTATATAAGATGACCGTTGTCATGCTCGTATTGCCAGAAAAACCGTTCAAGCAATGTTGAATATAGGCTTGTGTATCTTCAATCTTGGTTGTCCTATCCAGCCAAGGCAGCCATTCTCGCAAATAGTTTCTCGAATGATTCGTTAACTTAAAAATTGCCTTGGCATCCTTACTTTCTAGTATTTTCAAAGAAACTTCTTTATCAATCTTATGTATAAACATCGGCAATTCCTCCTATTTATTTCTTTTAATTGTATAATTTTACTATAAGAATAGATAGAGTCTTTTAAATATTTAGTGGCAAGGGAACTTTTTGCATCCATACTTACTCTAATTATAAAAGGGGCAGGTGTGAAGGAGGAGCTAGCGTTGTGATCACATCCATTTCGGAGGATATAATACTAAAAAAAATAAAGAAACATGATATGAATGCAGTGATAGATTGGTTTACTGCTAGACAATCAAAGTTTTACAAACTGGGGTGGGCATATCTGAAGAATCACCAAGATGTGGAGGATGTTTTTCACAATACAATCATGAAAGTACATGGCAAAATAGGTCAGTTGAAGGAAGATCAGTACTTCGAATCATGGATGACGGCGATTTTCATCAATGAGTGCCGGGCCATTTATCGAAAAAGGAAGCCGAGCTCGCTGGTGGTTCAGTAAGATACCGTGAACAACCCTACATTTCAATCACACTTGGAAATGTTGGATGACTTGGATCAATTGGATGAAAAGTACCGGGAATTGATCATGTTACGGTATCTTCAAGGGTATTCACAAAAGGAAATCGCATCGATTTTCAAACTGCCGGTCGGAACCGTCAAATCAAGATTATATAGAGGGCTTTTGATGCTGAGAAAAATAATGGAAGGCGGTGACGTAAATGAAGTGTAGAGATGTACAAGCCCACTCACTGGATTATCTGGAAGGCATTCTAGATGAGGTGAGAACAAAAGAGGTGGAAGAACACTTACAGGAATGTGAAGGTTGCCGAATGGAAATGAACGGGTTGCAACAGGTGACTGTGAGCCTACAGTCAGGACATGATGGCATAGTAGTTCCGGAGGATTTCATGGCTGGGGTACGTGCTAGGATTTCCACCACACAAAAAGGCAGCCGCAAGTTTATGTCCACCCATCGCCTTCGGGTGATAACGGGCATGGCCGCCGCGTTATTCTTACTGGTATTCATGGGGACGGCGATAGCGACGAATGGCTTTGAAAGTGTAATGGATTGGTGGAAGGATTCAACCAATAAGCAAACTGAGCAGGTGGAAAACTATATCCAGCAGGGACTTGGAGATAAGGTGAACCTTGTGGCTGAAAGTAATGGGGTGAAGGTGACCATTACAAATGTGGTGGCCGATGACATCCAGACGCTGATTTATTATGAAGTGGAAGATAGAAAGAAGGAGAACAAATATGGCATCAATTTCAGCGAAGGGCTGAAAATCGCTAATCAAGATCGAGATTGGGACAAGGAAGATGATTCTACTTTTTCTCCTGCTACCAGCAGTATGGCTCTTTATACGGAAGATGATTATGTCTATAAGGGCAGGCTCGGTGCCATCCCGATGTCTACAGATGAAGGGGTCATACAATTGGAACTTACTAAGCTGGAGAAGATGATAAATGCACCAGAAGACGGAGGCATTCCTAATGGAAATGGGGAGTTCATTGAAGGGGAATGGCAGTTTGACATTCCTGTGAAGAAACATCCGGCCCTTGTATATGAGATTAATAAGAAAACCAACATCGAAGGAATTCCTGTTTTTTTTGACAAAGTAACCATCGCCCCGACGGCGACAATCTTATCTTATCGCTACCGGAACGATAATGATGAGAAAAACATGGAGTACCTTCAAATGGCCAGTATCGAAAGTGAAGGAACATTTGTTTATCCAATAATGGGTAGCGGTGGTGGGGGAGGAAGCACAGCTGGCTGGAATTCAACGGAGGCAACATTTGAATCCCTATATTTCGATCATCCAAAGGAGATCCGTGTCCATGTGGGTCCTGCTTCATTTTTTGTAGAGGATTCAGCCCGTTTTGCGATCGACCCTTCAGTAGAGCGCCCACAGACATTTGAATATTTGGGGAATGATATTTCTGTCGATTCGATAAAGGTCGGAAAGCCTACTGAAGTCGTGATGAGCGAAGAGCTTCAACCCAAACGGAAATACGAAACGCTCCGTTATCATTTTTATGATAAAGATGGGCAAGGATCATCAGGCGATAGCAGGGATGGCTACTACAGAGATAAAGAGGGGCACACCTATAAAGCGAGTGAGAATTTCCACCGTTTGAACGAATTGGAGCAACCGAGATTCTTCTCGACCGATCATCAAATCAAGCTATCAACGGATGATGAAAAGGAACCTTTTGTCCCCATCGGGATAGAGATTGAGGGGTATTCCATGACTACCTTTTACGACCAAGTGATTGAGATTCCTTTGGATTGAAGTCGCAAGTAAAAGTCTGATACGCCGTCAAATCGTATCAGACTTTTATATTTATAGATTTCCATTTTATAGTATGGCTATGTTAAAGTTATTGGTTGATTTAAAAAAGCCATTGATTTATTCTTCGACCAAAGATCTGTTAGTGAAGTAAAAAATAACGAAGCCGACTAACCCAAGTAATATTTGGATGATGCTTACTATCAGAAATTGTCCTGTTGGTAAGTACCATTCTCCCACCAACCTAGTTGATATAATCGTACAGAAGAAGAGCAAAGCACCCATAGTGAAGGTCATTAAAAATATTATTTTTTCTTTCTTAATATATCCCCAAATGGAAGCAAAGGCATTTCCCATTCCAAAAATAATCATTCCAAATAAAGCTAGGCTCGCCCAACTATTAAATGGCAATTTACCTATCCACTCGGGTGGGAATGTATCGAAAACTCCTCTTCCTAAAAGCATGGACACACCCATATAAAAAGCTCCTAAAGACAACAATAAATTGTAAAAATTCAAAATGTTTTTTAGTAACATTCTTTTAATCTCCTTTCATTCCCACTTTAAATGGACGGCTTTGTTTCTCCCGCTAACAATTTTCGTTATCATTCGCTTGGTGAATACTAATACCATACTATAAATATCTAAAATTTCCCACGAAAATTAGAGTATTCACTCACTGAATATGGTAAAACGCTTGAGTCCGTAATGAAGTTTTTACATGAAGGGGGAGTTAAGCATCTAAAACACCTTGAAGAAGTCAAAGATTGACTATAACTTGAGGGACATCTAAAAAAGTACTATAGAAAAACCATGAAAATTGGTATGGGTTTTTCTACTTTGAATCTTTAATAATGAGATTGCATTTCACCAAGCGTACGCTTCTCGCCATCTAGTTAAAAACATTTAAAAGGAAATTTTTAGCCATTTGATGTATGATTCTAACAATTATAATGCTCATTTGCAGAGATAATAAAGTATAGAATGGAGATTGGAAAATAAAACGTTAGGGGGAATCCATATGCTCATCCTCATTTTAATCATCGCGTCGCTGCTTTATGGCGGTCTCGTTTATTATATCGGCTGGCGGGGATTTCGTTGGCTCCGTCCGGAATCCTCAAGCCGGCGTTTCAAGATTCTTTATAGCCTTATTGTTATCCTTGCATCTAGTTCCCTTATCGTCGGCCGCATGTCTGGACTCACAATCATAAATATTGTGGGTGCCTACTGGATGGCCTGCTTTTATTTGCTGTTGCTGCTCGTTCCCCTTGCCCATATTACGGTGATCATCCTGCGTCTTACTCGGCTACCGAGACATAGAACGCAGAAATGGGCAGGTTTCATCACTATGGGGCTGGTTGTTTTTTTTCTAGCATACGGGACATATAACGCGTACAGCCCCGTTGTTCGCAACTATGATATCAAGATGGAAAAAGGCTCCTCAACTCTTGATAGCCTTCATATTGCGATGGCGGCGGATACACACTTTGGTCTGCTGTCAGGTAAAAATCACGCGGAGCGTTTGGTTAAGGAATTGAACGCGATCCATCCGGATATCATCCTGTTGCCAGGTGATCTCTTCGATGATGATATTCAGCCATTCCTTGATCAGAAAATCGATCAGACCTTATCCAAACTCGATGCCCCATACGGAGTCTATGCATCGCTTGGAAATCATGATAAGCATGATGGGACTATGCAGGAACTAATCAAGGCATTGGAAAAAGGCGGAATCACTATTCTCTATGACGAGAAGGTAGACGTTCAAGGGCAATTCACGCTCATCGGCCGCAAAGACCGAACCGACCGCAACAGGCTGCCTTTAGACTCACTGATGGAAGGTGTAAACCTTGCGAAACCTACTATTTTATTGGAGCATCAACCATATGAACTGGAGATAGCACAGCAGGAAGGCGTTGACTTGATGGTTTCTGGACATACCCATGGAGGGCAAGTCTTCCCGGGTAACCTCATTACTGATGCGATATATGAAAATGATTGGGGCTATTTCAGAAAGGAACAGATGCAGTCGATTGTGACATGTGGTTTTGGTTTTTGGGGTCCGCCTATCCGGATTGGTACACGCTCTGAAATTGTTTCGATTCAAGTCCAGTTCGAATAGGGGAGTCTAGCACTAACAAACCTATGCTATAGTCTAGATTTCAGAGAGAAGAAACCCAGTAACATCATTCAAGGTTACTGGGTTTTCTAATGTGCGAAATCATCTCTTAAGTTACAGGTAAGTAGTCCATCTTTATCGGATTTTATTGTTCATGAGAAGTAATTGCTCGCTTAAAAATTCAGGCGTTTCTTGAAAACCGCGGGACACCCATTCGATGATCATTCCCAAGATGGCATTGGCCTGATAGCTTGCGGTGTAATCTGGGTGCAAGGAGGATATAGCAGGTGTATTTTCTTCAATGGAATGCTTTAAGTAATCGCGGATGATGTCAAACAAATTATAATAATACATCAGTGGAGCTTTTCTGTTGAAAACAATGGAGTAGAAGGTGTCGAAAGTCTTTACATGATGAAAAATACGGACCATATGCGGCTCTAAATGGGAGAGGTGATTATTCGTTAAATGAAGGGGCTCATAATAGGCCTTCTTCAAATCAATCGTGATTTCTTTAAAATACATTTCGAATAACTCAGGTACATCCTGAAAGTGTAAATAAAACGTACCCCGATTTACGTTGGCTTCTCTGCAAAGCTCCGAAATGGACACCTTTTCAAGCGGTTTTTCTTTCAGCAAGGTTAATAAAGCGGTTTGTAAATTCTTTTTCGTTTTGATTACCCTTAAATCTTTTTTCATAATTTTCTCCTTTATCGGACACAATAGGATGAATCTGTTCATTTATGAACACTTACATCTTTTTTTGTCGATTGCACATACCTTTAGATTCATTATAATTTTTATTGAACAAGTGTTCAATAATTGACACTATTAAAGGGGGATTTTTCATGAAATTACAAGATAAAGTAGCGATCATTACTGGTGCAGCCTCAGGTATGGGGAAAGCCATTGCCGAAGGATATGCAACTGAAGGGGCAAAAGTAGTAGTTTCGGATATGAACTTAGAGGGTGCTAAAGCCGTTGCTGAAGCCATCGTGGCTAATGGTGGAACGGCATTTGCAATCGATACGAATGTAACAAAAGACGAAGATCTAGAGCGCCTATTCGATGAAACGGTAAAAACATACGGCAAACTAGATATTTTAGTGAATAACGCTGGCATCATGGACGGAATGGAACCTGTTAACGAAATCGCAGACAATCGTTGGGATATGATTTTTGCTGTAAACACAACGGCCGTCATGAAATCCATGCGCATCGCGACAAAATTATTCCTGGAACAAGGAAATGGCGTCATCGTAAATAATATTTCTGCAGGCGGTCTACATGGTGGACGTGCAGGCGCAGCATATACAGCTTCTAAACACGCGGTTGTTGGTTTGACTAAAAACACGGCATTCATGTTTGCTGACAAAAACATTCGCTGTAATGGTATCGCACCTGGTGCTGTCATGACGAACATTGGTTCATCGATGACTAGCGTTTCCGAAGTGGGTATGGCTCGTCAAGGTTTAGGTATGGCACTTAACCCACGTATCGGCCAATCAGAAGAAATTGCTAAATTGGCGATCTTCTTAGGATCTGAAGACGCAAGCTTCATTAATGGCCAAGTCGTGACTGCTGATGGCGGTTGGACAACTTATTGATTCAATCTTTATCATCCTTTAGCTTCTTGCAGAGCATCTTAGAGCCCACAAAGCTTTAAGGTGCTTTTTGATTTGTTGGGCTCTGTTAAAAGTTAATGTTGATATTTCAAAAGAAAAGAACCCATATATGAGTTCTTCTCAACCCCTAGCAGATAATGACGAGGGTATTAACTTTGTAGAATCATATCGACGTGAGGGATATTATCTTCTAAATATGTTTCGGAAATAGGTTGAAAACCAAAGGAATTATAGAATTTTCTTAAATGATCTTGGGCTTGAATTTTAACCTTAGTTTCTTTTAATTCGTTTTGGATAAAATCTAATCCTTTCTTTAAGAGTTCCTCTGCGATTCCATCTCCTCTGTATTCTTTTTTTACTAAGACCCTTCCAATAGAAGCTTCTTGATAAGAAACGCCAGCGGGTAGAATTCTTAAATAAGCAACGATTTCTCCATTGTCTTCTTTATAAAGATGATAGGAAAAAGGATCTTTACCATCAACTTCAAGATATGTACAATCTTGTTCCACCACAAAAACTAAAGTTCTTTCTTTTAAAATTTTATATAGTTCCATGTTTGTTAATTCATCAAATTTTTTGAGTTTCCAATTCATAGTATTTCACTATTTCACCTCTTATTTAATATACATACAATACTATCCCGGATTTAACATAAGTAAAAGGCTTCCTTTTTAAATAAATGTGAAGGATGGTGGATGTGATGGTTCTAAACAATAAAATTTTCCAGATAATTTAAGGAGCTTATATTGTATTTTGAACAATATCCGGATAACGGACACACATAAAAAAGTGTCCCTTATCCGGGTTTTTTTTATGTTTCAATAGATGTAATGAGTATGGACGGAGGGTTTATATGAGTAAAAATATATATACTGAATTTCAGATTAAAGAACTTGAAAAGAATCCAAATATCATAAGTGCTTCGGAGCAATCTATCTCCTATCATCCTGCATTTAAAACAAAAGCTGTTAAGGAATATAAAAAGGGGGAAATCCCCCTCACAAATTTTCAAGGGAAACTGTTGGGATAATGCGCCGATGGAAAGTTTTTTTGGCCACTTTAAGTATTTAGCAGAATATAAAACTTGTAGTAATTTAACGGATGTGAAGGAAGAAGTTGATCGAGTTATAGAAGAATGCAATGTGTTTCGATACCAATGGGGATTAAAAAAAATGGCCCCGGTACAATACCGGGACCACCTATTAGCCGTTTAGGCACTTTTTTATACTGTCCGAAAAGTGGGGCATAGTTCACCCAGGGTTTTGAGGTGTTTTTTTGTTTTCTAATGATTTTTAATCTTGTTTAAAGCGCCATGGATAGCGGAGGAAACCCAAGATTGACCAAGGGGGGAGGCTTGCATAAAGAAGAACGGTTTCGAACAGAATAGGAAAAGATAAGAAAAGAAAGGTACCGTTGCCATGTTTTCATTTGTAAAAGGGAATAAGCGCCATTCAGGGATTGACGAACAACAGAAACACAGTCAGAGTCCTTCTAGTGATAATTCACCAGACAATTTGGACACATCAATGAGTGCAAACCTAAAAATTTTGAAAGACAAAACGGGGAACAGTTCGGAAATAGTGATTCGGTCAGTATCTGGACAAAATTTCAAGGTTAAAATATCGATTGTTTATATTAAAGGATTAGTTGACACTCAATCTGTAAATGATTTTTTAATTGAATCCATTCTGAATAATCCTTTGTTACACGAAAAGGACATTCCAAAAGAGGTTATTAAGTTCATCAGTGGAGAGGTAATTGCTCTTGGAGAGATTAAAGAAGTGGGTGACTGGGATTCTTTATTCACGGATTTGATGTCAGGCAACACCATCATTTTTGTAGATGGGATAAGTAAAGCCCTCAGTGCCAGCACGCAAGGTGGAGAGAGGCGTTCCATTCAAGAATCAACAACAAGTATTGCTATTCGTGGTTCAAAAGAGTCCTTTACTGAGTCGATTGAGACCAATATAGCAATGGTTCGTAGAATAATTAACACTCCTGACTTGTGGAGTGAGTCCATGAAGATAGGAAAAAAGACGAAAACAGATGTTTCATTACTGTACATAAATGGCATTGCAAAAAATGAAATCATTGAAGAAGTGCGTAAACGACTAAAAAGAATTACCATCGATAGCATCCTTGAGTCGGGATATATTGAACAGTTAATTGAAGATGAGACAAACACCACTTTTCCGACAATCATTCATACAGATAGGCCAGATAAGATTGCTGGTAATCTACTCGAAGGGAAAATAGCTATATTCATTAATGGTACTCCCTTTGTATTGCTTGTCCCCGCCTTATTTATTAATTTCTTTCATTCTGTTGAAGATTACTATGAACGATTTGACATAGCAACGGCAATCCGCTTTTTACGTATTGCCATTTTCTCGATTTCACTTGTCGGACCTGCCATCTATATTGCTGCTACGACCTCTCATCAGGAGATGATTCCGACAAAACTAGTCATAATCATTGCAGCACAACGGGAAACCGTTCCTTTTCCGGCATTTATAGAAGCACTCATTATGGAAATCACCTTTGAAATTTTAAGAGAAGCTGGTCTACGAATGCCTAAGGCGATAGGTTCGACTATATCCATAGTGGGGGCGCTTGTCATTGGACAGGCAGCTGTTCAAGCAGGCATTGTTTCACCTGCAATGGTCATTGTCGTATCCATAACAGCGATTGCCAGTTTCGCTACACCTTCGTATGAAGTGGCCATATCTGCGCGTATGATCAGATTTATATTTATGATAAGTGCTGCAATATTCGGTTTCTATGGAATTACCTTAGCGTTTATCGTTTTAATTGCTCACTTATGCAGCTTGCGCTCATTCGGCGTTCCTTATATGTCCCCCCTTGCCCCATTCATAAAAGAGGAAGTAGGGGATACTATTTTTCGTAGACCCATATGGGCTTTCAAGAAGAAGCCAAAATTAATAAGCGAACCAAATACCGTACAAGGTGAAAATCAGAAACCTAAACCTCCAGGACCTCGAAACATGGTGAATTCTACTGTAAGAAAAGGTGGTCGCAATGAATCATAAAGCGGTTTTTCTTTATATGATATTAATCACCATATTTCTATCAGGTTGTTGGAATCAGAAAGAGTTAAACGATTTAGCCATAATTTCTGCTATGGCCATCGATAAGAATGATGATGGAACATATACCAAGACAATACAAATAATTAATCCCGGTAACGTAGCAGGAGGGCTCCAGGGGGGCGGTGGCGGGCAAAGTCCCGCTGTTTCCGTATACAGCGCAACGGGACAGAGTGTCCTAGATGCTCATTTCAACGCAACATCCAAGGTATCTCGCAGACTCTATCACTCGCATGCAAACCTACTAGTCATTAGTGAAGAGCTGGCAAAGGAAGAAGGGATTACTACCATTTTAGATGCATTTGAAAGGGATCCGGAAATCAGGACAACATTAAAAGTTGTGATTGCACATGATACAAAGGCAGGAGATTTGCTTAAAACATTGACAGCCATTGATAAAATTCCTGCAGAGAAAGTGAACGGCACATTGAGAATTACTGAAATAGCAAAAGGAGAACAAATAGAGGTAAAGCTTCAGGACCTCATTTCTACACTTACTTCTGACGGACAGGAACCGGTTCTCAGCGGCTTTCGAATGAAGGGTAAGGTTAAACAGGGGAAAGACATGAAGAATGTTCAAAAATCAGAACTCGATACAACCCTGGAGGCGGATGGACTAGCTGTTTTTAGAGAAGGGAAGTTGATTGATTGGTACCAAGGTGAAACGTCCAGAGGGGTGGTTTGGATATTAGACAAAATTAAAGAAACAAATGTGAAACTGGATTGGGGAGGGGAGAGAAATAGTCTTGCATATACTGTTATTCGTCAAAAAGCAAAAGTCTCAGCTAACACAAACAAGCCCCTTCCCGTCATTACGATTCGAATCCGTGCGGAAGGAGACATTCGTGAAGTAAGGAAACCTATAAACCTAGATGATCCTACTATTATCTTGGATTTAGAAAAAGAATTGAGAAAAGAAATCAAAATGGAGTTGGAAAAGGCGGTTAAGAAGACCCAGCAAAATAAAACGGATATTTTTGGATTCGGCGAAGTCATTCATCGGTCGAACCCTAAACAATGGGAAAGACTGAAGAGTGATTGGAATGAAAATTACTTCCCAAAATTAACCGTGCAAGTGGAGGTAGAGGCATTTATAAGACGTAGTGGCCTAAGAAAAAATTCGTATCTTTCAGATATGTAAAAGTCTATGAGCTAATGGAATGGGGTGTGCATTTATTGGAAAAGGCAAAAATTAGTACACATCAGCTGTTCGTGCTTATTGTGTTGTTTGAATTTGGAAGTGCGATATTGGTCCCCCTCGCGATTGAAGCGAAACAAAATGCTTGGCTGGCTATTCTACTTGGTTTGTTAGGCGGATTTTGCATATTTTTGATATACCATGCTTTATATTCCTATTATCCAGATATCCCTTTAACTGAATATCTACAAAAAATACTGGGCAGCTTTATGGGGAAAATATTAGCCTTCTTATACATCCTCTACTTTCTTTATATTTCGGCTAGAGTACTGAGGGATTTTGGAGAACTTCTGATTACAGCATTTTATCCAGAAAGCCCATTATTTCTTATGAATGCACTAATGCTCGTAGTCGTTGTGTATACAGTGAGAAAGGGTATTGAGGTCTTGGCCCGAACCGGTGAACTGATTTTCATTTTAATCGCTTTACTGGGCATCATCGGCTTCATACTAATTAGCATTTCTGGCAGCATCCATATTTCTAATTTACAACCTGTATTGGAAGAGGGACTAAGGCCAGTCCTAAAAACGGCTTTTACTACTCTATACTTTCCTTTCGGAGAAATGATCGTGTTTACCATGATTTTTCCCTTTTTGAACAATCCTAAAAAGGCTAAGAAAACCGGTTTACTCGCAATAGGATTAAGTGGGATGATATTGGCCTTGATTATGGCATTAAATGTAAGTGTTCTTGGTGTGAGTCTACTTTTACGCACACAATTCCCCCTTCTTACTACTATCCAGACAATTGAGTTAGCTGGTTTTTTGGAACGGTTGGATATTACTTTCATGCTATCCTCCGTTTTTGCAGGCTTCTTTAAAGTAGGTGTCTTTTTCTATGCATCTGTGGAAGGTACGGCAAGTTTGTTCAAAATTAAAGAATCAACTTTGTTGGTTTATCCTCTGGGATTCATAGTCTTACTACTATCCATATTAATTGCCAGCAATTTTTCAGAACATGTATATAAAGGACTACAGGTTGTCCCTGTTTATATACATCTTCCTTTTCAGGTAGTTATTCCTGCTTTCCTTCTACTCATTGCTTTTATCAAGAACAAGAAGAGTAAGGATCAGGAGGAATGTGTCTGAAAATTTAGGGGGTCAAAATATATGGGGGAGCGTGAACAGGTTTGAAAGTACTAGGTATCTCGATTTTGATATTTGTATGTTTGATTTTGTTTTCGTTAGGAGTAGATATACTCACAGGATTTGATATACCTACTTCTATCGTACATACGTTTAGTCCATTTCTTGTCGTGGAGATAGCGGAAGTTGTTGTTTTCTCTCTTTTTATTATATATATGGTCTTTATTTCTATTTTGGCCATTTATCGAAAAAAAGAAGCAAGGAACAACAAAAGATAAGCAAACAAAAACGCTCTTAGAGTTATTGAGAAGAAGTGCTTATAAAATTTCATTGGTTACTATTCTTCATCGAGCCAAGTGAATGAAAGAATCATGATAATGGTAGTACTTAAGGTACTGAGATAACTGTTTTTATCTAGATAATATGTAAAAAAATGCATGTTAAGTAGTATAATAAATGCAGACCAATCGAATGGAGGAAAGGTATGATACTACATACATCTATTTCAGGTGAAGGATTTCCACTTGTTCTGGTTCATTCAGGTGGAATGACAGGAGTGAAGGAGTATGAAGAACAATGCGAATTTTTTTCGCAGAGGAATTTTAAAGTGGTACGTCCTGATTTAAGGGGGCACGGTCAATCGGAAGGACCGATTGATCAGTATTTCAGTCACTGTGCAGAAGATTTACATGACACATTAAAGGACCTGCAGATTGAGAAATGTCATATTGCCGGTGTTTCCATTGGTGGAATAGCCGCACTGTTGTTTGCTAAGAAATATCCTGATAAAGTGGCATCCCTAACTTTCTCCGGAATCTTTCCGCATGAGCCAGCTAATTGGGAGGACCTCACGAAACAAGAAACGGAAAATTTTGAACAGCTATTCGAAAATGAAGAAGTGGTTTCAATTTTGGATGAGATTCATGGGAAAAATGACTGGAAAGCGTTACTCCGTTCTTTTCAAGAAGATGATTTTTATCCGTTCGACGAAACGGGGGATGTTTCCAACCTTCGCGTTCCAACTTTATGCCTGTTCGGTGAAGCAGAGGAGAACGAACGGTCAGCTGCCATATCCTATAAACAGCTGAAACCGGATGTCCATGTGTCTATTATTCCTTTGGCCGGTCATTTGGTGCATAGAGATCAGCCAGAATTGTATTCGCAAACTCTTTATACCTTTATCGAATCACTAGATAAAGAGATTATTAGTTAGGAGTGATTTAATGAAGAGTTGGAAGAATCCGATTCTATTGCTTTCGGGAATTGGGGTTTCGTATTTAGGGAATTGGATTTATTTAATTGCACTTAATGTTTCTATTTTGAACTTGACCGGCTCTGCAGCGGCCGTCGCTGGACTGTACATCATACGTCCAATAGCGACATTGATCACGAATACCTGGTCCGGGAGTGTCATTGATCGGGTGAATAAACGTAGATTGATGATAACTATTGATATAGTAAGAGGAGTCTTCATATTCATAATCCCTTTTATCTCATCATTATGGTCTATATATGCGCTGCTTTTATTGATTAATATCGCGGGCTCCTTTTTTGGTCCCAGTTCATCGGTCTACATAACGAAGCTGGTTCCACCTGAAAACCGAAAACGATTCAATTCGATGATGAGTCTGACCAGTTCAGGTGCGTTCTTATTAGGGCCAGCCATTTCAGGGCTTCTCATCATGTCGGTAGGGACGGATTTATGTATTGTGATTAATGCAATTACGTTCTTCGTTTGTGCAGGTTTTATCTACCTTCTTCCTGATGTGGATGGAGATTTAGAAATAGCAGAAGGAAAATCTGTTTCCATGAAAACGCTTTTGAATGATTGGAAAGCAGTCAGGGAATTTACAAAGACAGCCAAGTTCTTCATAACCATATACATACTGTTTCAAAGTGCCGTGCTCATCGGATATTCTTTGGATTCACAAGAAGTCACGTTCATTAAACAGCATTTAGATTTGACGGATAAGGAGTATGGCTTCATTACAAGCCTCACGGGTGCCGGGGCATTGGGAGGAGCGGCCGTTGCGGCTGCACTGTCTAGGAAACTGCCACTTGCATTTTTCGTAGGAGGAGGATTGTTACTCTCGACGATCGGATACCTATTATTTTATGCCTCGGTGGACTTTATAACGGCAACATCCGCCTTTGTGTTTTTAGGTTTCGTGATGTCCTTTGCGAACGCAGGGTACGCTACCTTTTTTCAAAACAATGTACCGGTTGCCATCATGGGGAGGTTCGGCAGTATCGCAGAAATGGTTCAAGGCATGGTTCAAATTGTTTTAACGTTACTACTAGGCTTAATGGCCGATTGGTTTTCATTACAAACCGTTTGTATCGCCTTTTGTATAATTGGAATTATATTTGCAGCCGTCCTAATGATGACCATATTCACCCCTTCCAAGGCCCAGTATTTTAAAGAAAATGAAAAAAGCATGACGGGTTGATGAAAGGATTAGCCTTGTTTACTTAACCCTTGCCTTAAAACTTTAATTCCCGACCAAAGGAACACGGTCATTAAGGCACTTTCACATACACTTATGCCACATACAAATAAGAGCCTTCCGAAATCTTCGAGCTCATTGAAGCCATAGAGCGGAAGTTCCCAATTGTTAAAGATGTTATTATAGCTCCTTATTACAAGTATTATAGGGAACAAAGACCAATAAAATGTATGAATACGTTTAGGCAGATGTAGTTCCATAGCAGTCACCTCCTTTGAGTCATTTTACTATAAAAAGCCGATATGGACTAAGAGAAAACAGGGAGGGGCTATATGAAGGAAATTAGAAAAGCAACAAGTGAGGATATGGAATCAGTATATATGATGGGGTACGATGTTTGGGGAGAAAACATGCCTTCTGACGAATATATAAAGATGTGTAACTGTTCAGTAAAGTACAAGAAGGGAACATGGTACGTGCTAGAAGATTTAGATACAAAAGAGCTAGTCAGTTCTCTTATCGTCTACGAGCTACCTTCATCTGAAAATAGAAGCAGTAGAGGAATTGGTTCGATTGCGACTCCCCTTACACTAAGAAAAAGAGGCTATGCGTCTACCCTAATTGAACAAGTCATACAGGATTTAGAGAGAACTGAAACGTGTACGGACTTTTTCCTATACAGCGATATTGGAACAGCATTCTATCACAATTTTAACTTTATTGAGATGCCTCCTGCTAAGCAAAAATATAAAGATAGCATTTGTATGCACTACTCAAAAGACAAGGATAGTCACATCCCTATTGAAATCCCGGATTACTTTTAAAAACCAAAGTATGAAGGAGGTTAGATATGAATAATAAGAAAAGGCATATGGTAGCTTCGGTATTCGTGACGCTTCTCATTGTCCTCATATGGGCGAATCCATTTAAAGAGGAGGTTTGGGATGCGAATGCAAAGCTGCTAGAAGATAAGATTCTGACGATGGAGATACCGGACGGATCCGTGAATTTGACTGGGTTTACCCCGTTTGAATGGGATAAAGTCTATTCATTTCCCCCTTATTATGCAAAAGAAGATGTCTATGAAACGGTCGGATATAAGTGGGATAGAATTAGCGAAACCGTCAATGAGAGCATGAATCAAATCGTGTTCTTGAAAGAGGGAAAAGTCGTTTGTTACATATATGGCTATCCGGAAAATAATAAATTCGGAATTTCCTTTGACCATGTGTTATATGCAAAGGATAACGAAAAGTTCACGGTGGTCAAAAAAGGAGACGTCACCTATTTGACCTTAGAGGATGAAGAGTGAGTGAATACTAAAAAGGAGCTAGATAGATGCTGAACTACGATGGACGGACCTTTGTATCGATTGATAATACAGCAAACGGAGAGGTTTCGTCGAAAACAATCTTTGAATATAAACAAGAAGAGAATATCCTTTTTGCGACCTATAGTGGAGGGGAAATCGTTAAAGGGACGATGATTGGGATTGTACAGGAAAACGGCTGTTTACAGTTCAATTATAACCATGTAAATAGTAAGCATGAGATCAGGGGCGGGCAATGCTTCTCCACACCTGAAATCCTATCTGATGGGAGAATCAGGTTGCAGGAAAAGTGGAAGTGGTCAGATCATGAACAAAGTGAGGGAGAATCGGTTGTTGAAGAAGTCATTAGCCACAAAAATCCCTAATCCTGCAATAAACTTAACTTTTAATCTGTAACCAATTCAAATAACTCAACTATCAAAATGGTATCATCCTTTAAATCAGTACGGATATCTTTCCAAGCTAATCGGTGATCCTCTTGAAACTTGCTTACGTCATCTCCGTTTCCTTCTCCACGGACCAGTCTTAAATCGGGGGTGCCGAAAGTCGTTTCAAATACTTCCTTTAGTCGCACATTACATCTGGGGTTATTGTTTTTATCATAGACAGTAACCGGTTTGCCGACAGGTTCATAGGTTTCCACCAATTCTGTTTCTGAATATTCCTCTTTGGGCGCACATGTTGCCGTTTTTTCTCCCCTAAGTATTTGTTGAAGTAGCATTTCTCCTATTCCATTATCATTTTCCCAGCCAAAGATCATTTTATGATCTTGTTCTTTTCCTTTAAACATTTGAATGCCTCCGTATCTATTAAAAACGGTTTCTTTTAAGTATGTATACTGTTTCTCATTAGTATCGAGATGGGCTTCATCCCTGTTGGAAGGGATATCCGTATATTCGATGTCCTCTTTAAATTGAGAATGCGTGAAGTCCAATCTTACGCCATTGATCACATTGTAAAAATGCCAGCCGTCAGCTAGCTTGGTTTTCTTAATGGCCCCACCGAATAGGTCATGCATAACCAGCGCCGTTACCCCACATTGCCCTTTTGCCGGGTTATCGCTAGACCATTTTGTACTTGATTCCAATGACCAAGATGTCATCAATATAGTTGTAATCGTTTCAATTTGTAATGGGTTCATTTTTTTCACAATCCCAACTTTTCTATTAAAGTTCTGACCTAAGACGTTATTTATTTTAACATAAATACCCATTTAAAAGAGGGGGAATGGCTAAACATTAACATCACATAAAAATAAGAGAATTATCAGAAAAAAAGGTTGACAACCTGAAGGAAAATACATATATTAATCCTATAAACTTTATTGGAATTAAATGATGTTGGCTTACTGGATAACCGGAGGCTCCTAAATTCACCAGATGGGTGAAGGTGGGGGCCTCTTTTGTTTAAAAAAAGGGGGAGATATACGATTTCGTTAGATATCCTAAAAGCAAGATGAAATAGTGTGGCTGACTAGACTACTGGAGGCCTTCGTTTAATTGAAAAATTAATCGAGGGCCTTTTGTGTGTGATAGCCCCGTTACTAAAGGAGCGTAAAAAAATGAAAAAGACTCGACAGGCCTTATTTTTAGCATGGATTGGTGCATTACTTGTTCTAGTTGGTTGCTCTTCAGGGAAGGAAGTGGAGAAAAACGAGGATGGCTATGAAAAAGTGGAACTGAAGTATCAGGGATACGCAGGAACGGTACTCTATCCAGAACTGGCGGAGGATTTAGGCTATTTAGATCCGATTAAGTTGGATTGGGTGGGAAATGTGAATGGCGGACCGCAGGATATTCAAACGGCTGCGACGGGTCAAACGGATTTCGGTGGAGCCTTTAATGGGGCCATCATCAAATTGAAATCAAGCGGAGCCCCCATTAAATCGGTCATTGGCTATTACGGGAGTGATGAAGACACCTACGTCGGCTATTACACGTTAAAAGGTAGCCCGATAAAAGAAGCACGTGATTTAATCGGTAAAAAAGTCGGGGTGAATACGCTTGGTGCGCATTTAGAATTGGCTCTAAAAGAATATCTGAAACAAAATGGCCTCACGGATGATGAAATCAAACAGGTTACGTTAGTGGTGGTTCCTGCAAGTAATGCTGAACAAACATTACGTCAAAAACAGATCGATGTCGTGGCCCTAAATGGAGCAGCACGTGACAGGGCTCTGGATAATGGAGGCATCAGTAAACTATTTAGTGATTATGATCTATTTGGAACCTTTACGGCAGGAAGCTATGTCTTTACGGATAAGTTCATCAAGGAAAATCCAAATACCGTGAAAAAATTTGTAGAGGCAACAGCAAAAGCGATTGAATGGTCACGTACAACTCCCCGTGAAGAGGTGATAGCCCGTTTTACATCGATTATTGAGAAACGAGATCGAAAAGAAGATTCAGAAACGGTTCAATACTGGAAAAGTCCTGGTGTCGCTGCAAAAGGTGGCTATATTCTAGAATCGGAATTCCAAGTATGGATGGATTGGCTTGAGGATAACGGCGAAATCAAAAAGGGCCAAGTGAAGTTGGATGACGTATACACGAATGAATTTAATCCATATACGAAAGAGCTTGAGACTAAATAAACGGGGTGTGGATATGGCGGATAAAATTCGATTTGATCAAGTGACAAAGGTGTTTACGGTACGGGATACCGAAAAGGGTAAGGGCTCCAAGAAGGAGTTCACGGCCGTAAAGGACTTGAACTTCTCTGTGAAAGATGGCGAATTCTTAACGTTGGTCGGGCCAAGTGGCTGCGGTAAATCCACTTTACTGGATTTACTTGGCGGATTGACGAAGCCGACTGCCGGAAGGATTCTTCTTGATGGGAGAGAAATCACGGGTCCCGGATTGGACCGCGGAATCGTGTTCCAGCAATACGCCTTGTTTCCGTGGAAGACAGCGCGAGGGAATGTCGAGTTTGGTCTAGAAGCCAAGGGAGTCTCGAAGAAAGAACGGAAAGAGTTGGCACAATACTACTTATCTTTAGTGAGTTTAGAGGGTTTTGAAGATCGGTTTCCTCATGAATTGTCAGGCGGGATGAAGCAGCGCGTCGCCATCGCTAGGAGTCTCGCCTATAATCCGGATGTGCTACTCATGGATGAACCGTTTGCTGCGCTGGATGCACAGACAAGGGAAACTCTGCAGAGTGAATTAGTACGGATTTGGGAGAAGACGAAGAAAACGATCATCTTCATTACACATGGCATTGATGAGGCGGTGTACTTAGGGCAACGAGTGGCGGTCATGTCCACCAATCCTGGGACGGTCAAGTATATGGTGGATATCCCATTGGATTCACGGTTGAACGAGGTAGACATCCGGTCACATACAGAGTTTGTAAAAGCGCGACATCATATTTGGAGCCTGCTTCATGAAAAGGTTTATCAGGCGGCTTCCATTTGATATTTTTAAAAGGAGTGATTCATAGATGTCCAGTTTAGAAAAAGCTATAACTGTCCCCATTGAGAGAAAGCGGCCCATCTCTTTATCGTTTACCTGGCTGCGAAAACTTGTGAAGCAGACAGCCGTGATCGTCCTATTACTGGTTCTTTGGGAGATTGCACCAAGAATCGGGTTGGTTGATTCGGTATTCTTCCCACCTTTTTCATCAGTGGTAGTAGGATGGTGGGGGTTGGTGACATCAGGAGAATTATTTGCCCATTTTCAAGCAAGTTTCATGCGTTCGTTCATCGGGTTTGGTCTGGCCCTTTTGATTGCAATCCCCTTAGGTTTGATGATTGGATGGTTTCCCTTGGCCAAGGATCTGTTGAATCCTGTACTAGAATTATTCCGGAATACGGCGGCGTTGGCATTATTGCCTGTTTTTATCCTCCTTCTCGGAATCGGTGAAATATCCAAGATAGCGATCGTCCTGTTCGCCTGTACGTTTCCCGTCCTTTTGAATACCATCAATGCTGTTCAGAATGTGGATCCATTGCTCATCAAGTCAGCACAATCGATGGGATTATCTTCTCGTAAACTATTCTATAAGGTCATTTTGCCGGCTTCTATTCCGACTATTTTTACCGGAATACGCATGGCGGGAACGGCGTCGATTCTCGTGCTGATTGCAGCTGAAATGGTAGGCGCCAAGGAAGGCTTGGGGTATTTAATCAATTACGCACAAATGAATTTCCAAATCGCTGAAATGTATGCAGGTATTATAACGATTTCATTACTTGGTTTGTTACTGAATTATGGGCTAGTGTCCCTGGAAAAGAAATTCTCCGCTTGGAAGATTAATCAATAAATAATATAAGAAAGAAGGAATAGATGATGACAAATAATAAACGCGAAATGAAGTTAGGTGCATTTTTCATGATCCCTGGTCACCATGTGGCAGGTTGGCGACATCCAGAGGCAGAAGTGCACAATATATTGAACTTTGATTTTCTTAAAAGGCTGGCCCAAACAGCTGAACGCGGAAAGTTCGATATGCTGTTTGTTGCCGATATCAATGCGTTTCAGCATAACGGTTCTAAAAACGTTCAAAGGGCGGACATTAGTTTTGAACCGTTCACGCTGTTATCGGCCCTTTCAGCGGTGACGGAAAAAATCGGGCTCGTTGGCACGGTGTCCACGACGTATAACGAACCCTACCATGTAGCGCGTAAGTTTGCTTCGCTCGACCATTTAAGCAATGGGCGTGCCGGCTGGAATGTCGTCACATCCAATACGGATGCCGAAGCAAAGAACTTCAATTCTGATCATCATCTTTTACATGAAAGACGCTATGAACGTGCCGAGGAATTTGTGGATCTTGTAGAAAATCTTTGGGATAGTTGGGAAGACGAGGCGTTAGTCATGGATAAGGAATCAGCACAATTTGCCGATGGTTCGAAAATCCATAGCGTCAATCATAAAGGGGAATGGTTCTCCGTTGAAGGCCCACTGAATATTTCCCGTCCGGTCCAAGGCCATCCCGTTGTCGTTCAAGCGGGTTCATCCGAAGCGGGGAAAGAGCTTGCGGCGCGTACGGCAGAAGTGATTTTCACAGCGTGGCAAACATTAGAAGAAGCGCAAGGCTTCTATGCGGACGTGAAAGGAAGGATGGCGAAATATGGCCGCTCTCCTGAGGAACTGAAAATCATGCCGGGTGTGTTCCCAATCATTGGGGCAACAGAAGAAGAAGCGGAAAAGAAAAAGCAGCTATTCCAAGAATTGATCCCAGAGGAAGCCGGCGTTGCTCTTTTATCGGCCATGATCTCTGTGGATTTAAGCGGATACCCCGTTGATGGGCCACTGCCTGACCTGCCGGAAGTGGAGCAAGTCAATGGAGGGAAAAGCCGTTTTACCCTATTGAAGGATCTTGCTGAACGCGAAAACCTGACCATACGCCAGTTATACCAAAGAACAGCCGGTGCCAGAGGACATCGAGAAATCAAAGGAACACCGGAGCAAATCGCAGACCAACTGCAGGAATGGTTTGAAAATGGAGCAGCGGATGGATTCAACGTCATGCCTCCATATTTGCCAGGCGGCCTTGAAGATTTCGTCGATCACGTCATCCCGGAATTGCAAAAACGTGGACTGTTCCGTACCGAATACACAGAAGATACATTACGCGGGAATTTAGGACTAAGTCGACCAGCCAACACGCTCGTGAAGTCTGTCAAAGAAATAGTGTAACGGTAGGTGTTTCAAGACCGGGCGCTTTATGCTCGGTTTTTTTGTTTGCCTCCTAGTCATCCACTAATAGTTCACCCCAACCATTGATTATAGTAAGCTATTATTCCTAATATCGCCCCAATCGTCGAACCCAATACTAAACCAAATACTGCCCATTTTACTTTGCTTTTTTCCATAGAGAGTGCCTCCTAATTTACATGAGTTTATAACTTTTTTTATATACATTTTTCGCAAACTCAATAATAATTTAACATAAAAATCCAGTTTTGCTGAAACTTGTTTTTTTGACTTCGCAAAGATTACATAAGGAAAGACTTTTATCTACATAGACAAGTTAAATAGTGCACAGTTGGAGAGTATAGGAGTTTTCATTTATATATAAAATATCCCATTAATACCTTTTGTAGGATACAATACTATTATCGTTTGCTGCAGGAATAAAAGGAGCTGAAGTACATTGATAAATCGACAAGCATGTGTACCGGAGTTGTCAGTGTCGGATATAAACCATAGTCTTTCATTCTATTTGGACATTCTTTTGTTCAAGGTGGACTATCAACGTCCAGAAGATAAATTCGCCATGATTTCATTAGATGATTGTCAATTGATGTTGGAAGAAACGAATGAACACTGGAAGACGGGAGAGTTGGTTTACCCATTTGGGAGAGGAATTAATTTTCAAATACAAGTCAGGGAAATCGATGAATTATATCAGCGTATAAAGGAACATCAGTATCCCATTAAGGCGGAGATTCAGGAGAACTGGTACCGGGCAGATCATGTAGCAATCGGACAAAAAGAATTTCTCATCATGGATCCTGACGGTTATTTATTAAGGTTCGCGAAACATCTTGGGATTAGGAAATTGGAGGATAATTCAGTTATGAAGAATTTGGATGAAAATTAAATCAAGTTATTGACAAATACACCTAATTCCTTGTATTATATATTTATCTTGAATTAAAGATAACTTAAATAAAAATATTCAATACGAGGAGATTTTATATAATGAATGTATTAGTAGTAAAAGCAAACAACCGTCCAGCAACAGAAGGAATCTCAAGCAAAATGTACGAAACGTTCATGGCTTCATTAGAAGGCAAAGACCTAAACGTAACAACTTACGATGTATATGAAGAAGATACACCATACTTCGGGCAAGAGCTTTTCAACGCTTTCGGTAAAGTACAAACAGGCGAAGAATTAACAGACATTGAATCCCGTCTATTAGCTGCCAAACAAAAAGCAATGGATGCAATTACAGCTGCAGATGTAGTAGTATTCGCATTCCCATTATGGAACTTAACAATCCCTGCTAAATTGCAAACGTTCATTGATTATGTTTATGCAGCAGGATTCGCATTCAAATATGATGCAAATGGTAACATGGTTCAATTAATGACAGACAAAAAAGCGATCTTCCTAAGCGCTCGCGGCGGAATTTACTCAACACCAGAAGCGGCACCAATGGAAATGGCTGTTAACTACATGCGCAACGTATTCGGTGGCGTATTCGGAATGAAAATCATCGATGAAGTCATCATCGAAGGCCACAATGCAATGCCTGATAAAGCGCAAGAAATCATCTCTTCAGGTCTAGAAGAAGTAAAAGCTTCTGCTCAACGTTTAGTAGAACTATCTGTACAAGCATAAAACAGACACGGCCCACGAAGCTTTTAGCTCGTGGGCCGTTTTTTTTATCGTTCCGCTAAGTCTTTAATTTCCTGGAGTAGGTTTGGGTGTTTTTCTTTTGAAAGGTATAGATTCATTTTTTGTTTCTTTTTATCAGTAAATTGATATTGAATACTTCCGTCTCTGAAAAAGATCATATCAAACTGTTTGTGAGACGTATATTCGGTTCTAGATACAGAAACCAGAAAATTTTGTTGCTGATTTAATTTCTCTATCCTCTTGTTAAACGATTTACTAGGCGACTGGAAAACCTCTTGTGCATTAAGTTTTTGCATCAACTCAGGAATCTTTTTCTTATCATTTATGAATATTGCATTGGTTTCGGAAATTCCTCCGTTTTCATCAATTGGTTGTATATAGATAAATGCATACTCATTAACATTTGGTATATTCAATACGATACTTTCGCTGTTTTCTTGCTTGTTTACACAACCACTTAAAAAAACTAGGCTAATGATTATATAGAGCAAAGTTCTCCTACCAGTCATACTAACCACCCTTATAAACACCAATTTTTATTGTTTGAAATTAATGGTAAATCACATTCTGGTATTTTACAAACAAAATTTAAGAGGTCTAAAAAAGACCAGCCATTTACTGTACATATTCCTTTATGAAAGAACAGGCTGTAAATGAAGAAGATCAACCTTTATAATTACAAGTACTATCCATGAAGGGGTGTTCCATTTGTTCTTAAAACTTACAAAAGACCAACAGCAATTAATGATTTCTGATATTCAATATTTCTTTTCACAAGAAAGAGATGAAGAAATCACGGAGTTTGCAGCAGAAAGAGTATTGGATTTCGTTAAAGAGTCACTTGCTCCTCATTTCTATAACGCTGCCGTCCATGACGTTAAACATGTAGTGGAACAACAATTTTCTTCCGTAGAAGATGAAATTTTATCGTTAGAACGCCCGATAAAAAGATAAAGGTATGCCAAGAGTGAATCTAAAAACAGGTTCACTCTTTTTTTGTGTGTTTGTTTTTGAATTTGGTCCTGAGCCAAGAATGAAATGCCGACTCCTGGATATTCTATGAACGAAAGGGGTGTAGCCCATGAAAAAGCGCGACAAACATGAAGAAGAACCGATTGTAGCCGATGGAATTACCACGCAAGAGGAGCTGGATGAAAGCGCCACTCCGGAAGAAGTTGCAAAAGGTGACTACACAAAAGTTGTCACACTGTCACTCGATGAAAATGATCCGAGCTAAAAGGAAAGTCAGCAGGCCCTGTGGGTTTGTTGGCTTTCTGTCTAGGTCCATTAGAAAATGAGCTTGGAAATGTTTCTCCAAGCTCATTTTCAATTCGTCCATTTTAAAAAAACATATCAACTCAAAGAAGAGTGTTGATCATCATAGGCTTTTGACCAGTGAAATGGTTGTATTTCTTTGAGGGTTTTATATACTAGCCTCTCATCTGGATGAGTAATAGCTGCTTTTAGATCAGGACCCCAATAAAGGAGTCTTTCTTGACATACCCCACAAGGAGTTAGAACTTTGAATTCAGCCTTTTCGTCATCTCTTACAACACAAATAGAATGTGTGATTTTTGTATTAAGCTTATGTGCTTCAAGGATTGCACCAGTTTCCATACACAATTCTGTCGATGCATTAATGACCTCTGGAGCAACACTTGTTAAGATCTTACCATCTTCCGTATACATAGCTGCTGCACCGCCCCAACCAGAAGGGTATCTCTTTGTAATCAGTTCTATAGCAGCTTGATACAATCTTTCCTCAATGTTCATTGTTGTTCCCCCATTACCATCGCCAAATTACCACGAATGACTTACCCCTTTGATTTAAATGAGGGGCTTATATAATTTTATACTATTTTAACATAAATACCCAATAATTTTTTGCGTGTTTTTTTAAAACCTTCAAGTAGATTCATTCAATACGTCCGATGGTTTCGTTTAACTTCTGACGGTATTTATCCTTCCAAGTTTGCTCATCCTTGACTAGTTCGTCACAGAAAGAAGCCACGTCCTCACCTGTAAGATCAGTGACTTTCTTGCTTTCCGCTGCACCTTCTTCGAAGAGGTCGAGAATACTGGAAAAGATACGATGAGTACCTTCCCAGTCGATTGGACTGTCGCCAGCGGTCCACATATACTTTTGGATGGCTTTGTAAGCGTTGCGGTACTCACTTGGAAGAGCCTTTGCCCGGGCCTCCAGCGCTTTCCATTCCCTCTTGTCATCGAAACTTCCCACTATCTTTTCTAAAAAACTCATTTTACTTCGCCCCTTTCAATCTGTTTAATTTCATTCATTTTATTCGAAAGGAATTCCCATTTTGTCCAGAAGACTTGAAGTTTTTCTTGTCCAGCTGTATTGAGGGTGTAAAACTTCCTAGGTGGTCCCATCGTGGATGGCTTTTTTTCGATGTCTACCAGATTGTTTTTCTCAAGCCTCATCGTAATCGTATAAACAGTGCCTTCCACTACATCAACGAAGCCAAGTTTTTGTAGTTGTTGTGTAATTTCGTAGCCATACGTTTCGCCCCGGCTGATGATTTCGAGTACACAACCTTCAAGCACCCCTTTCAGCATTTCTGTCAGATTTTCCATAAGGATTCACCTCATATGTTGGTTGTTTTACGAATTGCTAATTAGTATTACTTACTACCAGTATATAGTATCACATAGTAGTCATATGTCAAGTTATTCCAATTGCATATTGAATGTAGTTAAATAAAATGGAATGGAAAAAAATCTTAAAATCCATATTGACAGCTAAAGTGTATTACGGGTATAGTACAGATATAAGGTGTATGAACCACTTAATACATACACTTGAGACCAAGTGTGAAATCAGATTTTTATAAAATTTAGGGGTGGTTTAATGAACGTTTCGTTTAATGCCCGAGAGCCAGTTTATTTGCAAGTGGTGAGGCATTTCAAAGAACAAATCGCCATTGGTGAGTTAGTTGCGGGACAGGAAATCCCTTCGCGCCGGGAATTGGCGGCAACTTTGAATATTAATCCGAATACGGCTCAAAAGGCGTATAAAGAAATGGAGGAACAAGGTTTGATTCATACAGAAAGAAATTTCCCAAGCCGCATCACTACGAATGAAGAGATGCTCCACGATGTCCGTCAGGAACTGATCTTTGCTGCCGTAGATTCTTTTGTAGAGGCCATTCGTCCCATAAATGTACCAGTTGATGAGCTGCTTCAGGTCGTGAAAGAAAAATATGCAAAAGAGGGGGAAGAGAAATGATCGAAGTGAAGCAAATCTCTAAGAAATACGGCCGAAAGAAAATCCTGGATGGTATGTCTTTTACCGCGAACAAAGGGGAAATCACCTGCCTGATTGGAATAAATGGGGTAGGGAAAACGACGACACTGAAGGCGATTATGGGTTTGACGCCGTATCGTGGGGAAATTCTGATTGATAATGAAAAAATTGATAATAGAAGTTACGAGAAGATTACCTTCATTCCGGACGCTCCCATTATGCTTCCGCAAATGACCATCAAGCAGGCAATGGTTTTCATGAGCGATTTCTATACGACTTGGAATCAATCAAGAGCCAATGAGTTGCTGGATTTTTTCAAATTAGAGGAAAGCACAAGGATTTCAGATTTATCAAAAGGGAACACCGCAAAGGTTAACCTGATGTTGGGTCTATCCCTTGATGTGGATTACATATTGATGGATGAACCATTTTCCGGCATTGATATATTTAGCCGGGAGCAAATTGCCGATGTCTTTGCCAGTCACCTGATCGAGGACAGGGGTGTCATCATCACGACCCATGAAATCGGTGATATTGAACATCTAATCGATAAGGTCATCTTACTTGGAAACGGAAATGTATTGAAGGAGTTCAATACGGAAGAAATGCGGGAAGAGGAAGGAAAATCAGTAGTCGATGTGATGAGAGAGGTGTATCAAGGATGATGCGTTATATGAAGCTAGTCAATTTTGAAATCAACCGTTTTAGTAAAATCTATCTTTCGCTGTTGTTGATGACGATCCTTTCACAATTTGCGGCAGTGATCATTAAGGTACAAGGGTTTTTGAACAATGCTGACCAAACCATGTTGGAAGAAAAATTAACCGAAGCTGCTTATATAGAAACTTTTGGGGGAGTAAACTTTAACTTGGTATCCGGATCGCTCTGGTTTTTAGGACCGATTGCTCTCTGTGCCGTTGCCCTTATTTTCTACATCTTCCTTATTTGGTACCGTGATTGGTTCGGGAAAAACACCTTTATTTATCGTCTGTTGATGCTTCCGACTACGAGACTATCCCTTTACCTTTCAAAAGCGACAGCAATTTTCTTGATGGTTCTAGGGTTGATTGCCTTACAATTGATCATTCTGCCGATGGAAAATGCCCTGTTCAATTCGATGATGCCTGAAGTTTACTTAACAGCAAAAATGAGTGTGATGACCATCACTGAATCGAAACCAGTTTTAGCGCTTATCATGCCAAGCTCGTTCACTCAATTTATTATTTCCTATGGAATTGGGTTAATGATTATGTTTGTCTTATTTACAGCAATCTTGCTTGAAAGAAGTTACCCAATCAAAGGGATTGTGCTGGGAATTGTGTATTGCGGACTGGCAGGAGCATTGCTTATATCCCCAATTATGATTGATGAGTTTAGCAAACTCTCTCTCTATCCGTCAGAAACCTTTGGTAGTATATTCGCTTTAGGGCTTGTCATTACAGGTGTGTCTATCTGGTTTGGATCTTGGTTATTAAAAAAACGTGTAACCGTATAAAATTCCATCTAACAATTAAAGGAGAGTGAGCAGGGTGAAACGATATATCAGCAGCATCGTCATCGTCGTCGTTATCTTATTAAGCATCGGAACGTATTATGTTAAAGTGGCTTCTTCCGCTTCAAACCTACCGAAACTTACATTTAAAACGGTAGAAGGAGATGAAAAGGAGTTACAATCGGTCGTCATGGAAGGATATTATGATGAGGGAAGTCTAAGTGAACCTTTTCATGTAGAATCCAATAAAGTGAAATATGAAAAAGAGCAGTCTTATTTTGAAAATCGCTTTAATTTCTATGACCCTAACTATGAGCGGTTAGTGAAGGAGTATCGTTCCTTCATGCGTGGTAAAAAATATATCGAAACGTATTATGAAGATCAAGATAATCTGACGTTCGGAACGGTGAATATTGACTATAAGGACAGAAAGTACAGTTCGAATTTCAATATTGATAGTTTAGAAAAGCGAAATAAAGAAGAAAAGTCTTTTGAAATAGACGTGCCAGAACAAGAAAAATATGAGGATATCACAGTAAGAGATATACAATTCATTCAATCCAAGTTACAGATCATCACCCAAAATGATGTCGTTTCAAATGATGGAAAAAACACAGGTGAAATTCATCTCTATACCATCGATTTAGCCGGTAAAAAAGTAGTCAGCGATGAAACCATTCTATCCGAAACGTTTGATTCATCGAATCAAGGACATTTTGCCATGCCGTCAAAAGTTGTTGGGAAACCCAATAACGTGTTTATAATAGCGCTAGTGAAAGGAAGCTATTCCGATGAAGGAGAATTCAAGGAAAAAGTGGGTGAAAGTTCTCTATTCTCCTACCATTATGACACGAAGAAGCTACAAGAAATCAAACCGCCCAAGGAAGAAAATTTCACATTTGAAGTGGCGGAAAAGGACTATTCATACGATGAGAAAAATCTTTACATGATGGAATGGGGTGATGAGAAGACCCGAATCTGGAGCTTTGATCTGGATAAACAAAAGATTATAAATGACTATACTTTAGACTCTGCAGAATTTACTAGGGTAGTAGATGGTCGTATCTTTGCCATTAGCAGAGGTAAACTGCTGATTGCAGATGCGGAATCAGGAAAAACACTGTATAAAGGGAAATTGGTAATCAATTCTGATGATCAAAAGAAAGATACTGTGCAAAGAATTCAATTTCGGGATGTTTACATCAAATAAAAAGCTTAATGAAAACTCCCCTTTTTTATGAGGGGAGTTTTGTTTGGAGGTCTTCTATTTTGTTATGAATCTCTCAACCTCATCTGATAAAAGATCGGTATCCCATGGAATCCAAAACCATTGTTCTCCATCGTAAAATAAAGGATAGAGATAGGCAATCGGTTCTTCGGTATAAAATGCTAGTCGATAGGTGATAGGATCTCCTTGAGTGGTATTCGGGTTAAAGCTGGAGTTCGTTTTTCCTTCGTTAAGTATTTGGGTTAAGCCTTGAATCTCCTGCTTTTCCGAAAGTGTACGGAGGAGTACAGGATGATTGTCTTTATCCTCTTTGTATATTTCTATTTGACGGATAGCTTTATCGATGTCTTGGTACTTGCCCTGAAATGTTTGGTCTTTTGAAACTTTATGATAGATTGCATACCCATTGATTTCGTCTTTTGCTTTTATAGCGGCGAATTCCGGCTTCCCTTTTATGGAAAAGACCTTCGTTCCCTTTTCCCAGAATGAGGCGTCACCTTCTTTCGTCTTGTAATTGGCATCGTTAACATGACCAGCGACTTTGAATTTCACCTCTCCTATTTTTTCACCGATAGAAGCAGAGTCAGCAAGGATACCAGTATGTATCCTATCATAATGATTGCCGTTAATCTTAACGAAATCGACCCACTCAATGATTGATTCTTGAGCATTACAAGAGACAAGGAATAGACTGCATGCCAACAACCATATCCATTTTTTCATCAAGACCCCTCCGTTTGTAGGAATGCCTGCTTTGGCCGATAACATGCTGATTTAGACCGATAAATATAGGCAATTGACCGATATATTCCGATTTAGACCGATAAATGTGCAAAACTGACTGATATAAGGAGAAATCCAATAAGTTTAGTCGTTCGCGCGAACCAATGGCCACATCCGGACTTCTAATTTTTTAGCAAAATGTAAGATTGGCTCGTCGTTTTCAACTGAAATGCCTTGTTTGGTCAGCATCGTATTCACGTTGATTTCCGCTTCGGCATGTTGAAGCGGCCAAGGGCGATGGAGGATATCGCAACGAAGTGGTGCCCCATTTTTGTTGAGCGTATATAAGCAATAGCGCTCAGTGAGCCATTGATCGAAAGAACCCTTTTCGGCAAGATACGGTTCTGAGGTTGGTTTATATGTACACTCGAATGCCTGACTTCCACTTCTTCTCTTGCTTTTATAATCGATGACATCACCATTACGTTCCACGTTCATATCTGCATGCTTGTACGGCAAGTGGTATACAGTTTGAGCAGTTCTCACCGCAAGCAAATTGGACGCATCCAGACTAAAAAAGTACACCCCAGGTTTTCCATCAACGGTGACATAAGTCCGAACGTTGAGCTCGGGAAATCGGTCCGTGCCTGGAACGGGAGGAAGGCACCGTAACCGAATGTCTGTCATATGAAACGGAACGACGCCTATCCATCCCATGCCGTCAAAAGAATCTATGGGCAGTACATGAGGTACCAGCTTCTCTAAGACTTCGATTTTTATCGGATAATGGGCAAATAATAAATCATTCCACGTCTGCATCATCGTCCATGGCAAACGTGGCAGCGGCCATTGACGATGGCTATCGTCCCAATTGTTTTCGTTGAAGTGCTTAGGTTCTTTCATGTTGGTTTCCTCCCTATTCACGACTGATTGAGGCCTGTTGCAAGTATTTGTTCATATTCTTTATGCTAGATATACCAGTTACTGGTATTATATCAAGGTAACCTGGTTTTCGAAACATAATAAAAGGAGGAAGACTCATGACCAAGGGGTTCATTCACCATATTGAGATAAATGTATCCAACTTAAAGCGGACAGTGGAATTCTGGAGTTGGTTTTGGAGGAGCTCGGTTATCGTCCCTTTCAGGAATGGGATGGCGGGGCAAGCTGGAAAATCGATGAGTTGTATATTGTTTTCGTCCAAGCAGAGAAACGGTTTCTTGATATAGACTTTCACAGGGGGAGAGTGGGGCTTAACCATCTCGCTTTTCATGCAAGTTCACGTCAAGAGGTGGACGAGATGACGCGTAAATTGAAGGAAGAGGGAATGAGCATTCTCTATTCCGACAAGCATCCGTTTGCTGGAGGCAAGGATCACTATGCTGTTTTCTTCGAGGACCCAGATAGATTGAAAGTGGAATTGGTGGCTCCTACTGAATCCATTTAGGGATGAGCAAAATGATAGTGGTGATACGAATAAGGATTACCACCCTCATGTTCAGGGGCTGATAAAGACTCCACCTCAATCATGATGGCAATAATCAGCACAAAGGCACCAATCACTTGGATCCAGCCACCCACCAATAAGATCATTTCACCGATGTCTGTTTGTTCCTGTAAAATGAAGATATTGCCGATTGCCACTAGGAAAGAGCCCAATGATATGAGACTGTTTCCCGTTATGTTGAGGGACTTGAAAGAGGAGTCTTCTGCAATGTATCCCCCGAATGCTTCAAAAGCGGCGCCAGTTCCTTGGACTCCGCTTCCAAGTGTATCAATTATCGTGCCTTCTTCCTCTTCTCCACTCAGTTCAATGCTGATTCCGATTGAATTTCCCGTGTTCCCTGCAGCTTCAAGCCATGCCCCGAAGATCGAATAAATTTGCGATAGTTGTTGCTCTTCTGGGTTGAACAGTTTTGTTCTCCCGATGGCCTGCAGTGAATTACCAAAGGCCTCGATACCATTGCCCTTAACAATTAAATCCTTTCCCAAATCAGAACTTGTCAAAGATTGCTGGGTCTGGCCAATGGCTTCAATAACCGATCCGATTCCTAATATCCAGGCTCCTGTAATAAGGAGGTCTTTTCCACTTGTACTCATAGTTAGAATGCTCCTCACAAGAAGTTACATTATGTTATTCATGGCAGTGTAGTTATGTACATGTAGCCTTCTGATAATGGATAATATCATAATATTTGGATGTTTATGTTAAAATGGATTGAGCGTTACTTACCATAAAAAAATGTTATTAACCATGTAGGCGGGGGTTCAAATGGGGCTATTTTTTATAAAGAGAGGAAATGCGAAAAGAACAAAAGCGAATATGATTCTTCATACGATGATTGCGATGATTGCGGTACTGATGATCATCCTTTTACTGATGGCAGTAATCAATGGAAAAGAACTCTTTTACTTGAAGCTGATTTTCCTATTAGCGGGTATAAGTTCGATAATAGATGGACTGGAAAGCTATTTGCAAAAAGAGAAAAGGAAAGTCTATCTGCTTGATTTTGGATATGCGTTGGTTTGGCTCTTGTTAGTTTATATGAATACGACGGTGTAAGAGGGGAAAGGGGACTTATCAATGAAGTTTGCCTTACAAGGAATAGTAGCCATGTTGTTTCTATTACTATTCACGTTTTGTGCGTGGTATGAAGGAAGTGAAATATTGGATAATCATTGGGAATGGAAGTATTCCACACCTTTTTCAGAGAAGGTGGATGATACGACGGATATTTCCAACCTCGACTATTTTGTATACGCGGCCAAGTTCAGACCGATGTTCCCGGCACTTATGATGGGGACGCTTCTATATCTAATCATGCTAACTGGTCTAAGAGTATGTAAAGGGAGCGATACAAGAAAGACTTTCTTTCTTACTGGTTTGGGAATGCTAGTATTGCTGCTAAGCGGTTTGGTCTGGAATTCACCGACAGTAGGAGGAAATCTCTTCAAGGGCATGTGCCTGATCATTGGATGGGTGTCCATATTGATTGGAGCGTTATATTATTTTAAAATTCCAATCATATTCAAAAAAGCTGGTTAATACACGGAAAAAGGAACTGTCCTGGATGGGACAGTTCCTTTTAGATTTTCCCCTACTATATAATAGGAAGAAACTCGAAATAGATTAAAGTTTTTCAGAGACTGATTTCGATTGCATGTGCAAGGTTAGGAAGTCAGGACCGCCTGCTTTTGAACAGGTTCCAGACATGTTGTACCCTCCGAATGGTTGGTAACCCACGATAGCTCCTGTACAGCCACGGTTAAAGTATAGGTTCCCCACGAAAAAGTCTTCGCGTGCTTGTTCGATATGGTCACGGTTTGTTGAAATGACTGCACCCGTTAACCCGTATTCTGTGTTATTGGCAATTTCTAATGCTTCGTCAAAGTCTTTTGCTTTTGATATGGCGACGATTGGCCCGAAGATTTCTTCTTGCATCAAGCGTGCTCTTGGTGCTACATCTGCCACAACAGTTGGTTGAATGAAATAACCTGTTGAATCATCTGCTTCACCACCGGCTACGATGCGTCCTTCTTCTTTTGCCACTTCAAAGTAACTTGTCACTTTTTTGAAGGCATTCTCATCAATGACCGTAGCCATGAAGTTGTTATGGTCAGTTGGATCTCCCACCGTTAATTCGTTTGTTAATTCAACGACACGATCCAATACGCTATCGTAAACATCTTCGACGATGATGGCACGTGAGCATGCGGAGCATTTTTGACCACTGAATCCAAAAGCGGATTTAACGATGGATTGTGCAGCTAATTCAAGATCGGCTTCTTTGTCGACCACAATTGTATCTTTTCCGCCCATTTCGGCAATGACGCGTTTAATCCAAATTTGACCTTCATTGACGGCTGCTGCCCGTTGGTTAATGCGCAAACCGACATCGCGTGAACCGGTGAAGCTTATGAAGCGTGTACGTGGGTGGTCGACTAAATAATCGCCAACCTCGCCGCCAGGTCCTGGAATGTAGTTCACGACACCAGCTGGAAGACCGGCCTCTTCAAGGATTTCAATGAATTTATACGCGATGATTGGTGTTGTGGAAGCTGGTTTCAGCAAAATAGTATTCCCTGTTACGATTGCTGCAACAGCCGTACCTGCCATGATGGCAAAAGGGAAGTTCCATGGTGAAATGATGACGCCCACACCTAATGGGATATAACCGAATTTATTGTATTCGCCCGGAAGACTTTGTACTGGTTTACCATCTTTCAATTCAAGCATTTGTCGCGCATAGTATTCCATGAAATCAATGGCTTCTGCTGTGTCGGCATCCGCCTCAACCCATGGTTTACCCGCTTCAAGGGTCATGACTGCAGACATTTCATGACGACGGCGTTTAGTTATCGCAGCTGCTTTAAATAGGATGTCAGCCCGTACTTCCGGTTTAACTTTGCTCCATGTCTTAAAGGTTTCATCGGCCACTTGCATTGCTTTTTCAGCAAGTTCTTTGTTTGCTTTGGATACAGTGCCTACGACCTCGGTCTTTTTAGCTGGATTGTAAGAAGTGATCTTATCTTGAGTTGTAATCCGTTCCCCACCAATAACTAATGGATAATCTTTTCCAAGCTCACTTTGGACCTTTTGGATCGCCTCTGTGTATGCTTGTTGGTTCTCTTTTATTGAAAAGTCAGTTAGTTGTTCAGTTGTGTATGGAATCAATTTAATATCCTCCTTATAATCACGGGTGCCAAATAATTGTGCACTTATGTTATTGTTAATATATATATAATGCAACATTTTTTGGCATATTTCAATATCTTTTCAGAAAATTTATAACAATCAAAAAGGGGTGATCTGATGAAACAGCAAGATTTACATGAAATCTATAAGTATATTACGGACAACATTTCTGCTGGGATACACGCCGTGGATTCTCAAGGGAAAACAGTGATTTATAATGCTAAAATGCGAGAGTTAAAAGGGATTAGTTCGGTAGAGGATGATTGTTTCGAGCAGGAAATGATCGCTAAAATAAATGATAGTCATCTATATCGAGTTTTAAAAACATGCGAGCCCATCAAGAATTACAAAAAGAATTTTTGGAATAGTGTGGGTCAAGAATTTGTGACGATATCCGATATCCTCCCGATAGTAAAGGACGATGAATTAATTGGAGCTGTCGAAATTTCAAAAGATATTACGGGTAGGGAATTAATGGCCTATCAACCTATGCGACGTTACGGACAACCTTTGACATTCGATATCATAACGGCTGTTTCGCCGCTCATGGCCGGTGTAATCGAACGGGCAAAGATGGCCGCCAAAAATAGAATGCCTGTTTTGCTTTACGGGGAGTCCGGAACGGGGAAAGATATGATTGCAGAAGGGATCCACCATGATTTAAATCCTGGTAATCGTCAATTCATTACGCTGATCTGCCGGAATGATGAACAAGCGTTGATTGATCAGTTACAGCAGCAAATTGACAAAAATGAACAGGTGACGATTTTTTGCGAGCGTGTGGAATATCTGTCTCTTGAGGGCCAGGAAAGAATCTTACAGTTGTTTAAAGAACATCTGGAGAGTCATGTTTTTATAGCAAGCGTCGGAAAAGATCCGATTGACTTAATTGCCAAAGGACAGCTTTCCAAAGATTTATATTATTTCTTTGCCTCCGTCTGTATAAATGTCCCTGCACTATGTGACCGAAAAGAAGACATCAAGCCCTTTATATCGGACTATTTCAAGCGCTATCGCAATACTACCGGAAGCCGAATCCAGGGCCTATCGGCTAAAGTGGAACAGATTTTTCTCGATTACGATTGGCCAGGGAATTTAAAAGAGCTGGAAGTATTGCTAGATGATATTACAAGCACGATGACGAATGAAACGCTCATAGACTTTGATAGTCTACCGATTTATTTCAGGTGGAAGGTCCAAAGCGAAGGGCTTTCCGATGAGACGGGGAGCATGTTTTTAGCGGAAGATGAAAAAGACATCCGCCCATTAAGCGTATTCATGAACGAAGTCGAAGAGTACTATATCCAAAATGCGCTGAAGATGTTCGATGGCAACGTGTCAAAGACCGCAAAAGCTCTCGGCCTGCGAAGGCAAAGTCTGCAATACCGCCTCAAAAAATTCAATGATTAACATGAATGGAGCACAGAAAAAAATGATTCCCGTATTAGATGGGAATCATTCCGTGTACCTTATAGGTTTTCTTATTTGACCAAACGTCTTTTCGAAAGCCGTCCTAGTAGGAAGGCCCCTGTCGCTACGCCGATCCCGATATTCGTTTTCTTGTTGAAGACTTGCTTTGTGACCAGTGTTAGATTCTGTGGTCTTTCCGCTAAGCGTCTCATGAAATATCCATACCAGTCGGCGCCAAAAGGTACATATGTACAGAAATTATATCCTTCTTTAGCTAACTCTAGCTGCAATTCTTTACGGAACCCAAACAGCATTTGGAATTCGAACTTGTCTTTAGAGATATTATTTTTCATGACGAACTGTTTGACATGGTTAATGACACGGTGATCATGTGTCGCTATAGATGTGAATTTCCCGTGCAGTAAGTGATATTCAATCAAGTCAATATAATGTTTATCAATCTGTTCTTTACTTTGATAAGCGATATTTTCGGGCTCTTTATAGGCTCCTTTAACAATTCGTAAACGGTAATCTTTGAATCTCTCGATATTCTCCATCGACTCATGGAAATACGCTTGAATGACGGTCCCTACATTTTCGTACTGTTCTTGCACCGCTTCCATCAATTTGAAAGAGGGGTGTAAGCGTTTGTAATTTTCCATATCGAAGTTAATGAAAATATTATATTCCTTCGCTTTCGCAGCGATTTCTATTAAATTCTGAAGACAAAATTCATAGTCAATATCCAAACCAAGCTGTGAGGGTTTTAGGGAGATGTGTGCATCTGCTTGGTTTTCATGAATGGCTTCGATAACCTTGATGATTTGTTCCTTTGCGGCGGTTGCTTCACTTTTCTCGAAAACAAATTCCCCAAGGTTATCGACTGTACAGGAAATACCTTGTTGGTTCAATGTCTTGATGGTATGAATCGTTTCTTCAATGTTCGTTCCTGCGACTACACTCTGTGCACCAAGCTTTAGCCCGTACCTTTGTGCAGCACTATTCAAGGTTTTGTTTTCTGACAGATGAATAAAAAAATCACGTAAAATCATGTGATTGCCCCCTAATAAAATATGAAATTATTTGAAGATTATAATATTTTTGTAAGAAAATCAAACCCTTTTATCTTTTTTTTATTTGGAATTTTTTAAGAATCCTTTGGTAACAAAGGATTTTGATGAAGAAATAATTATTTTCATAGAATAAATGACTCACCATCATATTTCTGCTTAGTCGAGGACCTTTTCTTTCGTTAACTTTTCTGATTTTACTTTTTTAGAATAGTGATTGTGCAGGGCTTAGGGAGAAGGAAAATGGTAGGTGAGTCGAGGGAATACGGTATGAATGGCATGAGTAAACGTTCCATGAATTGTCATTTGAGCAGATTCTATAAAGAAAGGGAAAAGGTAGTGGAGAAATAGTATTGAATTATAGGTATTTATAAACGAGGATATTGACCAAACATCTTACAAAGAGGAATTTATGAGAAAAATGATCCTCTGGCTAAAAGAGGGAGGACCATTTTGGGTTTTAGTTTTTCTGAAATAATTTAAGGAGAATGGTACTATGGGAGATGGATAAACTCTATCCCGCACAAACCGTGCTAGCGATTAGGATAGAGTTTTTTAGGCACTGGAGCTAATCTTTTTTGTTAGTTATGAATTCTCCTAATTTAACGAATACATATAATGTGAAAATAATCATCAACGTTCGTGCCACCACTAAACCATCAACGGCTAAATCATATCCACCTCTTAGTAATGCTTCCGGATTGATGCTAAAATAAATGGATACGGCAAGGGAAATTAAGTGCAAAATTAAAGCTAGTTGGGTTTTATTATCCATTAGTATTTCCTCCTGTATCATGGATTTGCATATCATAGCAAGATATAGTCCTGGTATTAATCATCATTTAATCGGAGAATATAAGCGATGACCCATAGTTAGAATTTGAACAATGAAGCAATTACCTATATATTTATCACTGAGTAACTTAAGTTACCTAAGCTATTTTTATAAAAGCTCGGAGGAGAATAATATGAAGACGATCAGTACAGAACAAGAATATCGCGAACAAATCAAACAAGATGAATTGACGGTCGGGATTTTCACGACAACATGGTGCCCGGATTGCAAGCGCCTGGATATGTTCATTGATGATATCACAGCTGAACATCAAGATAAGAAATGGTTCACCATCGATAAAGATGAATTCCCGGAAATTGCTGAAGAACAAACAGTTATGGGAATCCCTTCATTATTGGTGTTCAAAAATGGTGAGAAAATCGCCCATTTACACAGTGCAAACGCTAAAACTCCAGATCAAGTGAATGAGTTTTTAAATAACCTATAATAAGTCCTTTTCGTAACCCCACTTGTAGTACATGTGGGGTTATTTGTTGTGGAATGATTACTTTCATTCTTATAACTCATCAATCTTACGGAAGAGATTCGTATAAAGATCGTTCGTATCCTTTTTATCGTCTAAATAAAAAAACCAAGCATCGTCTTTATTTGCGGAATCATCATGTAAATAAACGGTCGTATGAGAACCGTTAGTTAAAGAATCATGGGCCGTTTCATAAGTAATGCCTTCGGTAACAAAGGGATAGTGCCTTTTACTAGAATTCAGAAAAACAATGGGGATTTCCGAATTATTATATACGTCGATAAATTTATCATCTGATGCTGCCTCGAAAGCGTCTTCTGTTAGCATGACGGCATCGAATTTTGCTGAAACTTGTGTGGAATCTTCAATGAAGTTGTCTAATGTTACCGATTCGACTCGAATGTTTTTATTTTGAAATGGAGGAATCTCGCCGATTACGGCAATCTTCAAAGGTGTTCCATCATATTTCACCTCACCATTTGAACAAGCAGCCAACAATACCAGACTTAATACCATAATTATTCTTTTCATTAACCCTTTACCCCTCTTTTTTAGGACTTCGCGCTCTCATACTTGTTCATTATTCGTCAAAAAAAACCAAATTCCTTGTGGCTTCATAAAATGATCGTCCGTAATCAACCAAGGATGTGTTGGTCTATCGATTATTTCAATTAATTCAATATCTTTACTAATGTAGTAATTATTTTACTATTTGATTAAAGTTTCTGGTCAGAAGTATTAATCTAGTATAAATACACATTTATGTCACGAATATGGTTGTAAATACCTATATCAGAATACTATTTTCAACCGATATTTAAGTTAATATGAAAAAACCAATACTTTAGTAGGGAGAATGATATGAAGAAATTAATTATACCGACTTTATGTTTTGCCGTAATGAGCACGGTTGCTTTTGAAGAACATATATCTGCGGCTCCTCTATCAGTTGAACAAAAAAATATAGAAACAACAAAATATGTAAATGTAAGTTCGGGAACATTGAATATGCGAAAAAGCGGCAAGGCAAGTGCTGCTGTGGTAGCGAATCTGAGTAATGGCACAAAGGTAATGGTGTATTCTGAATCCAAGGGCTGGGCGAAAATCAAAGCGAATGGAAAAGAAGGCTATGTGAGTACGACATACCTTTCTACGAAAAAGCCTGGAGCAGTTAAACAGGCAGTGGTTACCCCCGTTAAGACGACAACGAAATATGTAAATGTAAGTTCGGGATCGCTGAATATGCGCAAAAGCGGTAAGGCAAGTGCTGCCGTAGTAGCGAATCTGAATAAAGGCACAAAGGTAACGGTGTATTCGGAATCCAAGGGCTGGGCAAAAATCAAGGCGAATGGAAAAGAAGGCTATGTGAATTCAACATACCTTTCTACGAAAAAGCCTGGAGCAGTCAAACAGGCAGTGATTCCCCCCGCCAAAACGACGACGAAATATGTGAATGTGAGTACAGGCACGCTGAATATGCGCAAGAGCGGATCAGCTAGCGCGAAAATTGTCACCGAGCTAACCAAGGGCACGAAGGTAACGGTGTATTCAGAGTCCAAGGGCTGGGCAAAAATTAAAGCGAACAATAAGGAAGGGTATGTGAATAGCCAGTATCTTTCTGCCACGAAGCCGGTCACGGCCAAACCAGCGTCCACTCCGGTTAAAACGACGACGAAATATGTGAATGTAAGTTCTGGTACACTGAATATGCGCAAAAACGGTTCGGCCAGTGCGAAAATTGTCACCGAGCTAACGAAGGGCACCAAGGTAACGGTGTATTCAGAGTCCAAGGGCTGGGCAAAAATCAAAGCGAACAATAAGGAAGGGTATGTGAATAGCCAGTATCTTTCTGCCACGAAGCCGGTCACGGCCAAACCAGCGTCCACTCCGGTCAAAACGACGACGAAGTATGTGAATACTGGGGCACTGAATATGAGGCAAAGTGGTTCGGCAAGTGCAAAAATTGTCACAGAAATAACCACGGGCACCAAAGTAACGGTGTACTCGGAGTCCAATGGCTGGTCAAAAATCAAAGCGAATAACAAGGATGGGTATGTGAATACCAAATACCTTTCTGCCACGAAGCCGGTCACGGCCAAACCGGCGTCCACTCCGGTCAAAACGACGACGAAGTATGTAGATGTGAGTACAGGCACGCTGAATATGAGGCAAAGTGGTTCGGCCAGTGCGAAAATTGTCACGGAATTAACCAAAGGCACGAAGGTAACGGTGTACTCGGAGTCCAACGGCTGGGCGAAAATTAAAGCGAACAACCAGGAAGGATATGTGAATACCAACTATCTTTCCACAACAAAGCCTGTAATGGATACGGTGAAACCCGTCAAAGTGACAAAATATGTGAACGTCACCTCGGGTTCGCTCAATGTGCGGAATAAACCGACAGAATCCGCCTCCATCATTGTCAAATTGGCGAAGGATGTAGAGGTTACAGTTCTTTCTGAAGAGAATGGCTGGTCACTTATTGAGGTATATGGTGGAGAAGGGTATGTGAACTCCCAGTATCTTACATCCGTTAATCCAAATTCAAAAGAGGAAAAGCCGGAACCTACTCCTCCAATTGAAGAAAACACGCTCATTAAATTCGTGAAAGTGAATGATGGATCTAATTTGAATATACGATCGGCTGCTTCAGCTTCGGCATCTATCGTTGGAATGCTTGCCAATAACACAGCGGTCACCGTGTATTCTGAATCGGATGGTTGGTCTAAAGTATCTGCAAATGGGCAAACAGGATATGTGAATTCACAATATTTAGTGGACACGGCTGCAGAAACTCCGGGTAATGCGACAGGAATCATCATTAAGAATTATAACGAGTATAACTTGACGATCGATAAGATGGTAGACCTGCAGATGACCGCGGATGCACAAACAGATAAAAGCTACCAAACTTATATACGTGAGGACGGCATTATCTTGACCTCTGCCACTAAAGGTACGGTCAATGGTTCAGGGTGGAGACTCAGGGGAGGAGCCGGCCCGGATAATTGGATAGTCGGCTCAGTTAGCAATAACCAGTCACTGACGGTTAAATCGAAAGTGAAGGGATCTGACGGTTATTACTGGTATGAAGTGGATATCAACAAAACGTGGGTCAATGCCAGTCCAACAGATGTGAAATATCATCTCAATCCAGATAATTTTGTAGATGATCCAGTGAACACGTTCCAGTTTGTTAAACTCTCTCAAAGTGCGAACCTGAACGCTGCCGAAGTGAATAGTAGAATACTATCCGGCAAAGGAATCTTAGAAGGACAAGCCGCAACCTTCATGGCGGCAGGGGATAAATATGGGGTCAATGATATTTATCTTATCTCACATGCATTATTGGAAACCGGCAAAGGGACTTCACCATTGGCAACAGGTGTGAAGGTGAACGGAAAGACGGTCTATAATATGTATGGAATCGGCGCTTATGACGGAACGGCAGTAAGCAGTGGTGCGCAATATGCCTACAATGCAGGATGGTTCACTCCTGAAGCTGCGATCATTGGCGGTGCAGAATTCATTGCCAAAGGGTATATCTCCGCCGGACAGGATACTTTATATAAAATGAGATGGAATCCAGCTGGGGCAAGCAATTATGGATATGCCACCCATCAGTATGCAACGGATATCGGCTGGGCCATAAAACAAGTGAAACAAATTTATAATTTATATAGCTTGCTAGATTCCTATAATCTAAACATGGATATTCCTAAATATAAATAAAACCAGAAAACCACATGAAGCTACATCATGTGGTTTTCCATTTCATCATTTATCTACGAAAAGGCATTTTTATCTTCGTCATTGTCCCATTTATCTTTGGAAAGAACGTTTTTATCTTCGGGATTTGCCATTATATCGATTTTTCGACAAAATCCTTCTCTCTCTCAAGAAATATACTAGAATAGACGGACGAAGACAGCCACACCGAAAACGTCATAATGGGTATTCGTTACTCTCACAAATCCATTGTCTAGCAAACAGTTTACAGCCTTCCGGTAGCACCTACCTGTTGATAGCTTACAGGGTTCAGCACTGCCAATGACGGAAGCTTCTACAATTCTACGAGATGATTGTGGCTTTAACGGATTTCTTTCCCATAATATAGTCACTACATCTGGAGGCCTTGGAATGGACACAGAATTAGACATGTATTTCACCTCGTTTCTAAAGGATTATATAGTTAATGCTATTTCGGACAAGTTAGCTTATCTATTTGTCATAGTTTTCAACAAAAGGCTCAGGGTTCACTGATTTACTAGCTGAGGCGTACTGGATTTTAGGGTATAATAATCATGTTAATATATGTAAAAAGTGGGAGGAGAAGCATATCCAAGATAAAATTCTGTTAGTGGAAGATGATGCATCCATTCAGGAAATGGTAGAAAGCTATTTAATAAAAGAGGGTTTTGTTGTGGTGACAGCTTGTGATGGAGAAGAAGCTATAAAAAAATTCACGCAAGATTCGTTCGTGTTCATCATTCTTGATATTATGATGCCAAAGATAGATGGGTTAGAAGTGATGAAATGGATTCGTGAAAGAAGTGCAATTCCTATTTTAATGATGTCTGCTAAGGATACGGATGTGGATAAGGCAATTGGGTTGGGGCTCGGTGCAGATGATTACATTTGTAAGCCATTTTCCATGATTGAACTGTCCGCACGGGTGAAGGCTGGGATTAGGCGTTCGACTACTTATTCTGCTCCTCAAAAGATACAAGATGAACTTATTCATATTGGTGATTTGAAAATAGATACGATTAATTTTACCGTCTGGAAGAACGACGAGGTCATTAAACTAACCTCAAAAGAATTCGAGTTATTGAAATTATTTGCGAAGAATGGCAACCGCGTGTTCACGAAATCTCAAATTTATAATCTACTGTGGGATGAAGAATATTTTGGCGATGAAAATGTTATTAATGTTCATATGAGAAGGCTGCGAGAGAAGATTGAGGATGATCCATCAAACCCAAAATTCATTAAAACACTATGGGGCATCGGTTATAAGCTGGAAGTGATGTAAATGGTGCTTTTTTTAACGATGATCATTTTCCTATTACTAGGCATTGTTTTCTTTCAATATCGCGTTCAGAAAAATAAAGATAAAAACTTACGATACATATATTCGAAGCTAGAGGATATTTTAGAAAAACAAACAGGTGAGAAACTATTAGTGGTAACAGATGATAAAGAATTACAAAAGTTATTAGTCGCCATTAATCATATATTAGTAGCCAATCAGATCACGAATGCCGAGCATGCCAAGGTGGAGCTGTCCATGCGAAAGATGCTCTCTAATGTCTCCCATGATTTAAAAACGCCACTGACGGTTGTTCTGGGCTATGTAGAAATATTGCATACTGATCCTACGATGAAGGAGGATGAGCGACAGGCTTTACTGAAAAAGCTGCATGTGAAAACGCTCGAAGTGACGGAGCTCATTCATAAGTTCTTTGATTTGGCGAAACTGGAGTCCGGAGATCAAGAAATCGAGCTAACTAGAATGAATTTGAATGAAGTCTGTCAGAACAATATATTATCGTTCTATGATTTACTCACGTCAAAAGGCTTTTCTGTTCAAATCGATATCCCAGATGAAAATCTTTATGCCCTTGGTAACGTAGATGTGCTAAGCAGGGTGTTAAATAATTTAATCTCGAATGCGATTACGTATGGGGAGGATGGGAAAACGCTGGGTATGACTTTAAGAGGGGATGAACAGGTGGTATGCATTGATATATGGGATAAAGGAAAGGGAATTTCCCATTCCCATATCGATAAAGTTTTTGAGCGTATGTATACATTGGAGGATTCAAGAAATCACCTTTATCAAGGAAGCGGACTTGGCCTGACCATCACCAAGCGGCTTGTGGAAGCATTGGGTGGGGAGATTCATCTTTCGAGTACGCCATTTGAAAAAACGGTATTTACAATCGTGTTAAAACGTATGATATTTTAGCTTGTAGAGGAAGGAATTCTACAGGCTATTTTTATGCCCGACTTAGAGGGCCTTTTTGTTAAGGCGGATCTGTTTACAAACTTGATGTAAGTGATTTCCTTCAACTTAAGGAATTTGTAAGAATTGAGTAAGAAAAAAGAGAAGTTCGTTTCGTAAAATGAAAGTAAGCAGCGAAAGGAGATAATAAAATGACTTATATAGTAAAAACAAATCAACTGACAAAAGTATATGAAGGGAGAGAAGTTGTTGCAGGGGTCAATATGCATGTAAAGCAAGGAGAGGTCTACGGTTTTCTAGGACCCAACGGTGCTGGTAAAACAACGGTCTTGAAAATGATTACAAATTTAATCAAACCTACAAGCGGTGATATTGAAATCTTTGGGGAGAAGTTAACGAATACATCCTATGAGGTTCTAAAACGAATGGGTTCCATTGTTGAATATCCTATTTTCTATGAAAAACTAACAGCCAAGGAGAATCTATATTTGCATTGTGAATACATGGGCCATTATGACAAGAAGTCCATTGACCAGGCGTTGGACCTTGTGAAATTGCATAATATCGATGACAAAAAAGTAAAAGACTTTTCTCTTGGAATGAAACAAAGGTTAGGAATAGCCAGAGCGATTACGACAAAACCGGAGCTGTTGATTTTAGATGAACCTATTAATGGCTTAGATCCCATTGGCATTAAAGAGTTGCGCGAGCTATTTAGAATGCTGTGTAAAGAATTTGGCATTACTTTATTGGTGTCTAGCCACATTTTAGCTGAAATGGAACAAATGGCAGATACCATCGGGGTCATTCGCAATGGGAAGCTAATAAAGGAAGTGTCCATGAAGAGTATCGTTATGGAACAAACGGATTATATGGAGGTGACAGTTCAAGATATTAAAAAGGCAGCTTATATAGTAGAGAATCATATCGGCATAAAAAACTTCAAAATCATGAGTGAACAGACGATACGCATTTATGAAATGACCGCAACGCAGCAAGAAATATCAAAGGCACTCATTATGAACGATGTTGAAATTGAAAGCATTAACAAGAAAAATAGCTCATTGGAAGAATATTTTCTTAATCTAATCGAAGGAGAGGAAACGCATGCTTAATTTAATGAGGTTAGAACTGATGAAGATGAAACTTGGCTGGTATGTTAAAGGAGCGGTTATGGCAAACGTTATTATAATTGCCTTACTTAGTTTCGCCATGTATACAGCACAAGTGGAAGGCGATTTATTCGTTGCTTCGCATCAAGAAGCCTTTATACTAATCGGGGCAATTGTAAGAGCTACATTTATCATATTCGCGGCAGTACTGATTGCGAAAATGATCATCGAAGAATATTCAAACAAGACGATTCTGATTCTGTTCTCCTATCCCATCAATCGAAGGAAAATCATTGCTAGCAAACTGCTAATTATAGGGGCCCTGACATTCATCACGATGTTATTGTCTAACATCATCGTTGTGGGTTCATTTTCTATCATCCATCAATATGTTCCTCTTGTAACATTCCAAATCACTATGCAACAGTATATGGGAGAAGTCATAAAAATGGTCCCATATTCGATTGCTACAGCGGGAATAAGCTTAATTCCATTGTATTTTGGGATGCGAAAGTATTCTGTTCCAGCCACAATCTGTTCCTCTATTATAGTGGTGATGATTGCTTGTGCCTCCTACCCATCATTCTCATTGGTTACTTTCATTCCTCTTCAATTAGGGCTCGCGGCCGTCGGGGTGGCCGTTGCTTACTTTTCAATTCGAACGATCGAGAAAGAAGATTTGGTTTAATGTAAAGGACTGTCATCCTTTGGTAGCTGCCTTTGAAGCTAACAAGGGATATTTTCTTTGTTTAATAAGTTTAAAGGTCTCTATACAACTAGATGCCCAATCGTGACGCAACCTGAAGATATGGAAATTATTGTAGTTCTTGAAGGCTAAAAATGGTAATATTATACTGCTGTGATGGTTTAATGATTATAAAGTTAGAGGGACTTTGGTTGAAATCAAACATAGGATTCATAACTGCATATTTACCAACCGTTTTGACTGTATTTATCATTTCTTTTATAGGAGGGGTGTACCTATGGGGGTAAGTCGCTATACACTTCTGTTAATCGTATTGGCAGTGGAATCGAATTTGGTTCTTACAGGTGTTTTAAAACAAGGGTTGCTAGGAAACCTACTTGCCATTCTATTCTTAATATTAGCCGCAATAAGTACGGGAAAACGTAAGGCACAGAAATGAAAGGTCGGTGGGGATCGTGGAAAATGTGAAAGCAAAGAATAAAATGGCAGCTATTTCATTGATACTACCGGTCATCTTACTTATAGGCCTTTTGCTTCTTTTTCTAGAATCAGTGGTTTTAGCTGACAAAGTGTACATAGGATTGTTATGGATCATTGATCTAGGATTTTTAGTAGCCATATTTTTAGCTATACGGACAAAACAAGTGGGGATTATCGTGCTTAGCAGCATTTCTAATGGGTTATTTTTCATTGCGTTAACGATGTATTGTCTACTCATGATGTTTGCCCTGGGTTTTTCAGAACCCTAAGAATGAGAGAATGATAGGTAGAAAAGGGATTGCTATAATGCTGAAAAATCATACTTAGTAAACGGGGATAAAGGAGGGACATGTAATGATAAAGGGACTGTATGAAGCACATTTACCAGTCAGTAATCTTGCGAAATCCATTGAATTTTATGAGAAGCTAGAATTGAAGATCGCTTATAGAAGCGCGCGGGTCACGTTTTTCTGGATAGAGGAAGGAAAGAGTTGGCTAGGTCTTTGGGAATCGGATACGGTGAAAACTCCTTATCACCCAGCATTAAGACATGTTGCTTTCCACGTTTCCCTAGAAGATATCCAAAAAGCGAAAGGCTGGTTAACTGAAAAAGGGATAGAAGTGGTTACTTCTTTTGAAGACTTTACACCAGAAAGGCAACCTTTGGTTTTGGACAATAATCCACAAGCTCACGCTGCAATCTATTTTAAAGACCCCGATGGAAACTCCTTGGAACTCATTGCGCCCCTACGATTGAATTTCGAAGAACGGTTTGAAATGATGTCTTTAGAGGAGTGGAATGCATCTAACAGATAATTTGAGGGAAAGGAGAGTTCCATGCAAAAAAAAGCAGATCGAAAGCTATTTCATTTATTTACCGGTGAGTTAACGGCTACCATCCTTTTTGCCGCTATGTGGCTGTTATACATTCAGCAACAGATATGGATAGCTCACTTCACGTCATTTCCACCTATATATGCATTCGTATTATTGGAATTCATCTTGCTTCAAGGGAGCCTCTATTGGTTTTTGAAATGGAAGCGAGCTAAACAGAAGAAGTATGGACCATTACCACCTTCCCACCTGCGCATGTTTCTGCTGTTTAAAAAGATCAATTTTGTTCTGATCTTGATAGGAGCACTCGTTTCGGTTTATCAAATCATAAAGTTTCCGGATGGTCATTATTGGTTCGCCTTTCTTTATGCATTCGCCATTATAGAACATATCAATTACTATCACATCAGGCTTTCCTATCAAACTCCGGATGAGATAAAGGAGTTTCTCCGTCAAAAGAAATTTCGCAGTTCCATCTTGGCAAAGGAATTGGCTATGTTAAAGGTAAAGGTGGATTAAAGATGGTCAAGAATAAAAAAACTATATTCGAGCGTTCATTAGACTTAGCTTCCTTGATTCTGCTTATCATTATTTTTATCTATATATGTATCCAATGGTCTGCCCTACCGGATAGCATTCCCATGAGATTCGATTCAGCTGGTGTTGTTTCCCAATGGGGAGATAAGAAAAGTATTTTAGGTCTACCTTTCATTGGGCTAGTCGCATTTGGTGTGTTTAGTCTGGTTGAAAAGTTTCCTGATAACATCAACTTACGAATCTATAAAAGCGACAATAAAGCGAAAGAATTACAATACAATCGGACAATGGTCAACGTCATCAAAAATGCCATCGTCATTGTTCTGGTCCTCGCTAATTGGCGAATAATTGAAGCAGCTTTATAAGATCAATGGGTGATTCTTCTTTAAGAAGGATTGCCTTTTTTGTTCCCTGCTTAAGGCATGTTGTAGAAAAATGTGGAACAATGGAAGGTAAATCAATCAATTCGATTAATTTTGTAAATATTTCGTGAAATTAGCATTTCCCTGTTTTTAATTTGGATTATTTTGTTGTATTATAGGTTGTACACATAACGATAGGGGAAAAGACATAGGTCGATTTATGTGAAAATTAAGATAGCTTAAACTGAGATGGTTTATTGTATATTTTTACAATACTATTATTCAGTATAGTAAAGGGAGGCACTACTTTAATGGGGAAAAAGAAAATGATTCAGTTTGCATCAGCTACCGTACTGGCTGCATCAACAATCGTCGCAGTGGCACCGGTACCAACCGATGCGGCAACAACTAGCTTAAACAGTAAAATCAAAACAGCCAAGGTCACCATCAAAAAGCCATTCGACACATACTTCTACTCTTCTAAACTAGCTTCTGTATCCACCATCAAGAAACAAATCAAAGCAGCCAAACAGGCTAAAAAAGACATAATTACCTCCATAAAAAAATCAACGTTACCTAAAAAACAAAAAGACGAAAAACTAAAAGAAATTAAAGCCTATGATAAATATATTACACGGGCTGAGGGCTATGTTAAAGGCCATCAAAAGGCAGAAAAAGCGAAAACAGCCCATAATAAAATTCTAAAATCACTTACTAATTCGGTCATCGCACAAAAACCAACAGAAGTTAAGAAGAAATATAATGAGTTGGATTCAGCTGTGAAAAAGACTGAAAAAGATATTAAGGATACGGTGTACGGGGCCAAAATCGAAGCCCTTCTCTATGATAAATTCACTAAAGGAACGAAAAAATCCTTAAACGGCGACCTTAAAGTGCCGTACTACTATGAAAAGGCCGAAAATTGGATCGATAAAGGGGATTTGAAAACGGCAGCCAAACGGATGGATTCCGTTTCTGCCCAGCTGAAAAAGGTAAGCAAAACATCCAAACTCGGTAAGGCCATCCATGTTTACGTGAAGAAAGTAAACGGAAAATATGAAGCGGCAGTCTATGCCGAAAAGAAAGAAGCAGTCGAAAAGAAACTACGTGCTTACGAAGAACTAGCAGGTGGAGAGCTTAAGACAAGAGTTCAAATCGACGCGGCTAAAAAAGCGAAAGCGTCCATTAATCTAAAAGGAATCAATAAAGCAGATACAAAAGCTTTCCAAAAAAGAATCGCAGCAGCGGATAAAACGGTGTGGAAGGCGGAAGAAGGGCTTCAATTCACCTTGTCTTTAATGCACACAAATGACACACACGCCCACTTAGATAATGTGGCCAAACGGGTGACTGCCGTTAAGGAAGTAAGGGAAAGCAAGCCAAAAGCTCTCTTGATCGATGCGGGGGATGTTTTCTCGGGTACCTTGTATTTCAATGAATTCAAGGGACAAGCCGATCTTCAATTCATGAACTTGATGAAGTACGACGTGATGACATTTGGAAACCATGAGTTCGATTTAGGCTCAAGTGATGAAGGACATAAAGCACTAGCTGACTTTATTAAAGGCGCCCAGTTCCCATTCGTCAGTTCAAATGTAGACTTTTCCAAAGACGCTACATTCAAAGGGTTATTTTCGGATTTATATTCGAGTAAGCCTGAACAAGGGAAAATCTACAATGGCATCGTGAAGGATATCGATGGTGAAAAGGTCGGGTTCTTTGGGCTTACGACAGCAGAAACGAAAGATATTTCCAGCCCCGGAAGTGTCGCATTCGAGAACTACCTGGAAGAAGCAAACAAAGCCGTGAAAGCATTCGAAGGAATGGGAATCAATAAAATCGTCGCCATTTCCCACCTTGGTTATGATGACAATGCCGAATATGATAATGATTTAACACTGGCGGCTAAAGTTAAAGGAATTGATGTAATTGTTGGTGGACATAGCCATACGCAGTTAGATGCTCCAGTTGTAATCAGTGAGGATGATAAAGGCGTAACGAAGGATCCGACCCTTATTGTTCAAGCCTATCAATATAGTGATTACCTAGGTACGCTTGATGTGGAATTTGACAGTAAAGGGAAAGTAATAGGACAAGCGGGTCAACTGATCAAGCTAGCCGACAAACAAGATGATGCAGAAGCTGCCAAAGAGTTGGAAACCTACTCCAAGAAAATCCAGGAAGTAAAAGAAAGCAAAACGGGCGCAACCGCAGTGAAGGCAATGCCAAGTCCGCGTGATTCAGGCGACGTCACGAAACCAAGTGTCCGTAAAAATGAAACGGAATTGGGGAATCTAATTACCGATGCCATGCTGACGAAAGCTAAAGAATATAATAAAGACACGGTCATCGCCTTCCAAAATGGTGGAGGTATCCGTGCAGGTATCGATCAAGGTGACATCACCTTAGGGGATATTTTGACTGTGTTACCGTTTGGCAATACATTGGCGACAATGAAGCTAACAGGTGAGGAAATAACGCAAGCATTGGAGCATAGCGTGAGCCAAGCACCGAGAGAAAGTGGCGGTTTCCTACATGTAGCTGGCATGAAGTTCACCTACGACAGCAAAAAGGACGCGGGTCAACGCGTACAAAAGGTTGAAGTGAAAGGGCAAGATGGAACGTATACCGAACTGGATAAAACCAAGCAATATACAGTAGCCACCAATGCCTTTACAGCCAAAGGTGGAGACGGCTTTACGGTCTTTGCAAAGGCCTATGAAGAAGGAAGAGTAACGGACATCGGACTTCCTGATTGGGAGAATCTAAGGGATTATGTAAGCGAGTTGAAGACAGTCGATCCAATCATAGAGGGACGGATTAAAGATGTTTCTGGAATCACTCCAAATCCCTAATACAGGTAAACCTGTTGTACCGAAAGATTCAACCAAAACATACGAGGGCGATGCCACTTTACATGTCACGAATCTTTCTTCCTTTAAGTAGTCGATGCTGATTCCCCTTGACTGGAATTCCTTCAGAGACCTTACCTATTTATGGGGCAAGCGTAAATCTGAATGGCGTCCCAGTCTAAGGAGACACCATTCTTTAGTAGATAGGAAGATGAAATATCTGACTCACTGACAGGTAACATCGCCAAGGTTTAATAATAAACTGGAGGGGTTGAGTACTTGAAGAAGAATGGGATAAGTAAGATTTTCTTTGCCATATTATTAGTTCTATCAACGATTTTGCCATATGCAGCGGTCGCAAAAGCGGAAGAGTTCTTGTCTGTAGCAGAAGCCATTGCGAATAATAGTGGGAAGGGTAAAACGGTGAAAGGATATATCGTAGGAACAGCTTCTAGTGGTACAAGCTATGTCCAAAAAGCGCCTTTTACCGTGAATACCAATATAGGAATCGCGGATAGTCCGGATGAAACCGACAGTAAAAAAGTTATGCCGGTTCAGCTACCCAGCGGTAACATTCGGGCAGCCTTGAATTTAGTGGAACACCCGGAGCTACTTAAGAAACAGGTGACTATTACCGGTTCACTGGAAGCCTACTTCAGCGTTCCAGGTCTTAAATCTCCAACTGCTTACACAATCATTAGCGATGGTGGCACACCGCCAGAGCAACCTGATGTGAAGGTTATGGATTCCCTCGCAGAAGCACGCACGAATACCACGGATGTCGTGCAAATCGAAGGAATCGTTACGACAGGAGTTGGCTATTGGGGAGGAAAAGGCTTTTACATCCAAGACGAAACTGCTGGACTTTATGTGTATGGAACTTCATGGAATACGGATGTGAAGCAAGGAGATAAGGTTCGATTAATCGGAAAAGTCTCTGCTTATAGTAATGAATTACAAATCCAACCTACATCCCTTGATGTGGTTTCTTCTGGGAATGCCCTTCCCAAAACACAAATAATCGGTGCGGCAGGAGTCAATGATGCCACACAGGGAGAGCTAGTCAAAATCGAAAAGGCGACCATCACTGACTTGGCAGCATCCGGTACGTACGGAACATTCGAATTCAAAGCAAAAGATGAGGATGGTAAGTCCGTTCTTGTTCGCCATGATAACCGGAATGGTTCGAGTTATGAGGATTTCCTGAAGAGCTTTAAAGAGGGAGACCTTATTTCTGTCACGGGAATCGCGTCACAATTCAATGAGGGGTTTCAGCTTAAGCCAAGAGGACTTGAAGATTATGAGCTGGTGAACAAACCAGCTGTATATACGGATATTTTCCCTGGTACAGTCAGTGAAAATACGAAAGTGTCTCTTGAAACTGGGTGGAAGGATGCCAAGATTTATTATACGTTAGATGATTCTGTCCCAACCTCTGCAAGCACGTTATACACAGGGCCGATTACATTAACGGAAGATACAGTCATCAAGGCAATCGCCGTGAATGACAACACCTCGGAAGTATTTTCATTTTCCTATATGGTTACGAAAACGAATGACTTGAAGATTCGTGACATCCAAGGGGTGAATCATTTTTCACCGTATGAAAATCAGCTAGTTTCAAATGTGGAAGGTGTCGTCACGTATGTAAAGGATGCCAATAACTTTTACATGCAAGACCCTAATCCGGACGATGATTTGACGACGTCAGAAGGAGTCCTCGTCTACAACAAAGCGCATGGGTTGAAGGCAGGAGATTCCGTCTCGGTGGATGGTAAAGTTTTGGAATGGTATGTCGAAGGCTACGCTGAAATGAAAACGACAGATTTGCCAACGACTGAATTGACCAATACGACCATTAAAAAGACGGGTACTCTAGCCATTCCGAAGCCGATAGTTATAGGCAAAGATGTCATCCCACCTTCTGAAAACATCGATGATGATCAATTGACGGATTTTGAACCGACAGAAGACGGAATTGATTTTTATGAGAGTTTAGAAGGAATGCTCGTAGAAGTCTATCAACCGAAAGTGGTAGCTCCCCAATATTATGGTGAACTGGTCGTAATTCCGGGAGATATGGCAACAACCACGGCGGTGGGCGGAGTCAAAACTACGGAAGAAGACAGCAATCCAGAAAGAATCATCCTGGACATGGATGATGAAAAACTTGTCGCAAAAACAGGAGATTTCTTTACAAGTAATGTTACGGGAGTCATCAGCTACGGTTATAGCAACTATAGAGTGCTGACGGACAAAAACAAGCTGCCAGCATTACAGGATGGCAAAACAGCCAGAGAAGTGACGTCGTTACCAGTAGAGTCTGATAAACTATCGATCGCATCTTATAACATCGAAAATTTCTCAACGAAAACGGCTGACTCGAAGGTTACGACAATAGCAAATTCCATCATTACGAATCTAAAAGCGCCGGATATTATCGGCGTGACGGAAATGCAGGATAATGACGGGGCAACGGATAGCGGAACGACGGAAGCTAATCAAAGTGCACAGAAAGTAATCGATAAAATCAAGGAATTAGACGGACCAGCCTATCAATATATTGATATTGCGCCAGAAGATAAAGCGGATGGCGGGGCACCTGGTGGAAATATCCGGGTAGGCTTTTTGTATAATACAGACCGTGTGAAATTAGTTGAGGGAACAAAAGGAAATTCGACGGAATCTGTTGCTTATAAAAGTGATAAACTCACCTTGAATCCTGGGAGAATCGATCCGACGAATGCCGCTTTTGCATCAAGCAGGAAGCCATTGGCTGCTCAGTTTGAATTTAACGGGGAAAGCGTAGTCGTCGTCGCCAATCATTTCAATTCCAAGGGCGGTGACCAACCTTTATTCGGGAAAAATCAGCCACCTGTACTATCAAGTGAGGTTCAAAGGTTACAAATTGCTTCTATCGTCAATCAATTTGTCAAAGGTATCAAGGATGAAAACCCTGATGAACATGTTGTCCTGCTTGGAGATTTTAATGATTTTGAATTCTCAGCTCCACTTAAAGAGTTAAAGGGTAAAGAATTAACCAATATGATTGAGAAAGTACCGTTTGAACAACGTTACTCTTACACATACCAAGGAAACTCCCAAGTGCTTGATCATATTCTTGTATCCAACAATATGGCAGAATCCACAAAAGTGGACATCGTTCATATTAACTCCTCCTTCATGGAAACACATGGACGGGCAAGTGATCATGACCCTGTATTGATTCAGACGGATATATCAGCACCTGAGGAATATGAACCCATCGTTCCGAAAAAAACATATTATTTGAAAAGCTTTAAAAAGAAACAACTGATGGTTGCTGTACCTAGCGCTTTGATTGATGTCGATGAGTTCTCTACCATTGAAGAGGGCATTTACATCAAAAGTGAATATGCAAAACTGCAGGGGCCAGGCTTAAAGAACACGAGGGTGATCCTTCAGCCGAACAAACAGGCTTCCATTATTGATTTCAGTGGTGCTATGGTGAAAGAAGTCATCATCGAAAACGCGAATATCAAAGAAATCCGTGGCGCTGAAAATGTTCAGAAATGGACGACTAAAAAAGGGGTCAATACATCGTCAATCAAGTTTTTGAATGCGAAAGGGAAAGCGATTGCCTCTCCTTTTGCACCAAAGGAGAATAAAGCCCCAATTGTAAAGAAGACAATAGAAAATGTAGATGTGAAAGTGGGCTCGACGGTCACTCTTAATCTACGTGAGTACTTTGAAGATCCTGATAACGATTCACTAACTTTTTCGTCTACAATCGGTACAATAGCAGGCTCCACGTTGACTCTTCCAACCGATAAAGTCGGAAATTATCTTGTCGCTGTAACAGCAAAGGACAAGTCGTCAGAAGTGATTGCTCGTTTCAGCCTGAAAGTATCAGAGGAAAAGCAACTTGAAGCATATTATCAGAATGCGTCCGGCAAGACCGGCCAAGAATTAAAAACGACGCTACACAGCATCATTAAAAATCAGACAAAGTTAACATACGCTCAAGTATGGGATGGCATAAAGGACGCGGATGAAGATCCGAACAATTCTAATAATGTCATCTTGCTGTACTCTGGAAAATCCATTTCGAAATCTTCGAATGGAGGGAACACTGGACAATGGAATCGTGAGCATGTATGGGCTAAATCCCATGGTAATTTTGGAACGAGCGTAGGTCCCGGGACTGATCTTCATCACCTTCGTCCTGAAGATGTGTCGGTGAATAGTAAACGAGGACATCTGGATTTTGACAATGGAGGCCAAAGCTATAGCGGCTGTGATTGTAAGGTGGATTCAGATTCATGGGAGCCACCTAACAATGTTAAAGGCGATGTCGCCCGCATGTTATTTTATATGGCAGTTCGCTATGAAGGGAATGGTGAGGTTGACTTGGAAATGTCCGATACGGTCAATACGTATCCAAAGCCGCTTCATGGAAAGCTATCAACGCTTTTGAAGTGGAATGAACTCGATCCGGTCGATGCATTTGAGAGCAACCGCAATGAAGTCATTTATGAAAAATGGCAGCACAACCGCAATCCATTCATTGACCATCCTGAGTGGGCCAACGAGATTTGGGGTTCAGCCAAGGATTTGAAAAAGGCGAGTTAATTCTTAACATACTAGTGAACGACGAAAAGAGCATGTATGTTACCATGCTCTTTTCGTCGTTATAAAACTACTAGATTATTAGTCTACTATCGTCACTTTGACTTGTTTTTTACCCCAAATTAAAGCGTCCGATTGTTTAGGAATGAATACATCGATTCTATTACCTTTGATTGCCCCTCCCGTATCGACTGCAAGGGCTTTTCCGTAGCCTTCCACTTCGACTGTAGAGCCTAAAGGAATCACATTTGGATCGACGGCAATCACTTTAGCGTCTTCGTATTTCTTTATATTGACACCCATTCTCGTAATTCCGGAACAGCCTTCACAGCTTGCTGTGTAAGCTGTGCTTGAGACGGTCAACGTCTTCGAAGTGTTACTAACTGAATTGGCTTTCGTCTCTAGCTTACTCATGGTTTTTGCCCCGGCAATTCCGTCGGCGGTCAATCCCTTTTGTTTTTGAAAGGTAGAGACAGCTTGTTTTGTACCGCTGCCGAAAATGCCATCAACCGTTGATGTGTAAACATCCCACACCTTCAATAATTTCTGCAAATCAGCAACATGCTTACCGATATCACCGGTACGTAATACTTGTATTTTTTGGTTCGTTTTTAGGCCTGCTATTCCATCGGCTGTCAGGTTCGATTCCTTCTGGAAATCCTTCACGGCTTCCTTTGTTATCGAACCGTAGTAACCGGTGGCCTCATAATAGGGATAGTCCCCTTTTGTCATCAATAATTCTTGTAGTTCTTTAACATCACTATGGCTTGTACCTTTTGATAGTGTACGATCTCCAAGGGCAGCTTCACCTTTAGTAGGCATCGCCATTCCTATCATGAAAATAGAAACCGTAATGATCAAGCATATAATTTTCTTCATGTTTGTCCTCCTTGTTGTAACTGCACGTATACAATTCGTTTGGATAGCGATTCTTACGTGCAGGGGAAGGAAAAACACCGCCAAGGGACTAAAGAACTGTTAATACATGTAACGGAAAATGTGAGAAAAGGGAGGTTCGATGTGATTACAAATCCTTTGTTACAAGGGATTTGTATGTTTTTGTCATGTGTTTTCAAGACCACATATGTAATGGTTCGTTCATATAGGGTTCATATTTGTGCCTTATAATGATAGCGAAATAAACTTTTAAATGGAGTGGGGGATAAACGAATGTTTTCTACAGCCATGGGCTGGTTCAGGTTTGTCACAATCATGGAAGGAATCTCCTATGTTCTATTACTCGGAGTGGGCCTACCAACTAAATTCATCATGGGTAATGGGGAGATTACGAGAATATTAGGCAGCATACATGGAGGGCTTTTCATCGCATTTGGACTTTTACTATTATATGTAGGCTTGAGGATGAAATGGTCCTTTTTCAAAATGGCCCTTATCTTCATCGCATCCTTCATTCCAATAGGGAACTTCGTCATCGATCGAAAAATATTGAAACAAGCTTAAATCCAAAAGGGACGTGCTGATTAAATAGGCGCGCCCTTTGTGTAAGCTGGATTCATCAAGGACAGAGCATTAGACTGATAAATAGGCAAGTTAGACCGATATAATGCCCAAACTGACCGATATATAGGCAGGCTAGACCGATAAAACCGCCAAACTGACCGATAAATGAATGAAATGAAGATTGAGAGACTTTGCATTCTAAGTGCCAAGACATAAAAACGAGCTAGGAAATGTATCTCCGAGCTCGTTGTATTTTAATGTCTGTTTTTCCTAGAGAATCCGTTAGCAAACAGTTTTTATTTTTCACTTCCACGAGACCATATCACCACTGGAATTAGTAATAAGGATAAAATCCCTCCAATCAATGATAATGTTAGATAACTTGAACCTGCCACAATCATTCCAGACGATGCTCCGCCAGCAGCTCCTGACAACGCAATCAAAACATCCACTGAACCTTGTGTTTTAGCCCTTGTGGAAGTTTTGGTTGAATCAACAATAAGTGCAGTCCCACTTATCAATCCAAAATTCCATCCTAATCCAAGTAAAGAAAGAGCAATTATTAGAAGAACTATGGAATCTCCTGGTGCAAATGCTGATAGTAAACCTGCCAGAAGCAACGTAGTTCCTGAAGCAATAGCCATCGTAGTACGCCCCAACTTATCAACCAGAAAACCTGTAATCAGGGAAGGGAGATACATGGCACCTATATGAAAACCGATAACAAGACCTACTGCACCCAAGCTATGTCCATGATGTCTCATATGAACGGGTGTCATTGTCATAATAGCCACCATTACAATTTGAGTAAGTACCATAATCGTTGCCCCAACCATTATGCCCTTTTTGTCTTCTGTATGTTCAGTTGCTGTCAAATGTCCTTTATCAATAGGTTCTTGGTTCGTTGCTTCTAACATTCTTGCTATAACGAGTGGATCTGGACGAAGCATGATGAAAAGGACAACACCTGCTAAGATATATGCTGTTGCCGCTAAAATAAATGGACCAGCAAGAGAGGGAACACCAATAGATAGAGCGAAATTCCCCATCACATTGACTAAATTTGGACCTGCCACGGCACCAAATGTTGTGAAAACCATTGTCATACTAATGGCAGTCGCTCGCTGTTTACTATTCGCTAAGTCCGTACCTGCATAACGAGCTTGTAAATTAGTTGCTGTCCCGGCACCATAAACAAGAAGGGAAGGAAATAATAGGTATGCACTATTTATTATTGCTGCAATGATGACTCCTATTGCTCCAAGTCCACCGACGATAAAACCGGCTGACAGACCTGTACGACGCCCATAACGTTGAGAAAGTTTCCCTACAAATAATGCTGCTACTGCTGACCCTAAAGTGAGTATAGCTGAAGGGAGTCCAGCGAAAGCTTCTGTGCCGAGCATTTGCTGTGCAAGTAGTGCCCCCACAGTTACTCCTGCGGCTAACCCTGCACCACCAAAGATTTGTGAAATACTTACAACAAATAATGTACGCTTGTATAACGACTTTTGTTTTTCTGGAGAACAAATGTAACTTTGTAACGTAGCTGTTTGTTCGTCTAACGCTTTTACACTTTCTTTCTGTAACACGATCGAACCCCTTTCTAGAAAACTAATTATTCTATTTTCTTATACTCCAACTAGTTTTGAATCATCATAACATGCACAAAAAAACCAAACAATATTATAATTGTATGGCAAACAATAGTAGCTAAGATCGTTTAGCAAACGTCTAAGGACGATCAATCCTTTCTCAAGTTCTTCATTGTTTTTGGTGCACAGACAGAAACCCTTACAGCCCTTTCTGGAGAACTTCTCTTTTAACCGTGTGAAATTAAAGCTGGGTTTGCGGAGGTATAGAGTTTTATGGAATTTAATTACTAAAAATACGTATTAAACCTTATAATGTAATAAAAATGAATAGTAGTGGAGGTAATGATGTATACATACGAGTCATTTGAAACAGATGGTGTTTTTACTTTATTAAGACCCATTCTGTTTACGTTTGTCATCCTGGGCTTTCTTTTATTTATAGGGATTATTTTGCCAAAAGCATTAAATACATTTCTCCATGCCACGACTGTTATCAGCATGTCCCTACTGTCCATCATTGTATCTGCCCAAGTTGTCTTCTACGACGCGATCATTGTCGATGAGCTTAGTTTGGGTGGAGATGCGATGGCTACCTCCATGTATTTGATCATTATAGTATTTGGCATAGTAAACCCACTTATTTATTTTTTTCGGCAGAATCGTGTAAGAAAACAACAATAATTGTTAGGAGAAAATGATGGATGGAGAAAAAACTTCAAAAATGGGCATTTTACGGATTCTTATTTGGTTTAGCGGTATCTATCTTATTAGTAAGTAATAAAGAGGTAACGAAAGTGGAGGGAGGAAGTATTACACAGACTAAACCTGTGTTTGACTACATGCTCTCTTTGCTAAGATATAGTATTAGTTCTATGTTTATATTTCTATTTTTTGGTTGGAGAATGAGTGAGGGGAAAAAAGATAAAAAAGAGAAAGGATATTATCTTCAGTTCTTTCTTATCGTTTTTATCCTTGCAATTATTTCGAGTTTTATATTTGAATGGTAATCCTATAGATTACAACCACATAGTCAACCTGAAATTAAATTTATGAAGGAATATACTTAAACTATATGTATTCGTACTGTGTGGGAAGAAAGGCTCGGTGTGCTTAGTCAATCTGAAGGTGGGAACGATTATGACTTTTAATGGCGGCGATGCAATATTTTCAATAGTTTTCCTTATTTTTATATTTGGAATATTCTCTGGTGTGTTTTTTCTTGTATGGTCACTTCTTACTAAAAAGCCAAGCAAGTCAGATCGTATTGAACAAAAATTTGATAGAATCATTGTGTTACTTGATAAGGATAAGAAAGAATAATCATCAACAAAAAAAGGACTCCCTGATTAGTAGATCAGGGAGATTCTTCTTTGTTATGAATTACTTTCTTTGAGTTTTTTGATTTTATAACCAAGGGAAAGTACTGCACATACAGCATAAATCCCCCGATATACAGCAGGTGATTCTTCTGAAATTAGCCAATAGGTACAAAAGGCAATTAATAAAATATAAATTACAAGATCAAGAATTTTAGATTTCATCGTTTATTCTCCAATACTTTCATGGGTTGAATGCTACGACTATTAATACTATGGCACCCAAAAATACAGCCACAGTTAAAAAGGACCATCCTAATAAATTTACCGGATTATGAAGTCCCATAACTTCTTGCCACTTAGCTTTATAAGACCTATCATTTAACTGATATCTTTTAAGCTGGGCGTATAAATAAATATTCAGTACGATTGAAATTATTATTATAATGATTAAAAATGAAGTGAAAGTTATATCCATATTAAATTAACACCCTTCAACTCTTTAAATTTAAGTAAGAATTATCATGATATTATTTTAACTTTAACATAAATAACCAAAATAATGGAATTTTCTTCAATTAATTTTAATAGTCTATAAATCCATTAAACATGGGGGACAAATCTTATGGGAAACAGAGCTCAGGTTACTTATGATAGGGAAGTGGAGATGGGGTATATTTACTTTTGTGAACCATCTTTATACAAGGTTACTTCCACGGAAGAACTTCCGGTAAACGATGATATCATGTTAGATTTTGGAGAAGGGATTCCGATTGTTGGAATAGAGTTGGGAGGGGATACAGCAAGAAAAGTTGAAACGCTTGCTGATAAAGGGCACATCTTCAAAAAGGAAGTTACTGGTGATGGAAAGACATATTATACTTTCAGACTGAGTGATGAAAGACCAAGAAAGTCTATTTTTCATCCTGAAGTTGATTCCATAGTGTTTCATTTTTCGGATACTACCTGTGAAGATTTCATAGGGATTGATATTTTTGATTCGGATTCATACTCCGAGCTGGATTTGACCGATCAGATATAAACTTATTAAAAAAAGACTGCTAGTTTCCACTAGCAGCCTTACATTTAACAGCAACCACCTGCACCACTATTACATACTCCGGTTTCAGGGAGGCTTAGTTCAACACGCTTTGCACTTTCTTCATCACCAGCTAAAAAGGCTACAATCGAGCGAACTTGTTCATAGCCGGTTGCCATTAAGAAGGTTGGCGCCCGACCATAGCTTTTCGCACCTACGACGTAAAAGCCTTGCTCTGGTTGACGTAAAGTGGTTTCACCATGTGCCTCCACGGTTCCACAGCTATGCTCATTTGGATCGATGAGAGAAGCGAGTGCCGTTACACTTTCGGTTGTGGGATCAGTCGCTAATCGAAGCTCTCCATTTATCGTATAATCCGGACGACTGCCTGTATTGACGACTAGGCGGTCAAAACCTTCTAAAACGATATTTTCGCCGCGTTGTGTACCCATGATGGAAATGCTCTCCGTTCCTTTTAAAGAGGAAATGAAGAACGGGGTGACGACGTTAATTTTTCCTTCATCCACAAGCTGACGAATACGCGATCCCAATGCTCCACGTGCCATCAGTTCATCATTTTGTTCTCCACCATACGCCATTTCAACGTTCTCTTTGCGCATAATCCAGGTAATGTCTGTATCAGGAGATTGTTTCTTCAATTCGGCCAGGTTTAGCAATGAATTAATGGCTGAATGCCCACCACCAATAACAGCGACCTTTTTATTTGAATAAAGCGAAGCGTTTACCGCTACATTCGGAATATGATAATCGATTCGTTCGGCCAATGCTTTTTCAGAAGGAAGCCAGACACCGTTTCCTTGGGCGGGATTTGGATGTCCCCATGTACCTGTTGCATCCAGCACTGCTCGGGCTTGGAATGTCTTCAGTTGACCCTGTACTTCCGTATAAATGACAAACGGCTGATCGTTACGAGCCTTTGATTTCATCTTGTCATGATTCTGGCGGGCAAGGGCAATCACAGGATGATTGGTATAAATGAATGGCTTGATTTGTTCCAATTCCGCCAAAGGTTTTAGATATAAGTCGATTAATTCGTTGCCTGTTGGGATTTCTTCGCCATTTGGTTCCTGCCAGTCCGTTTGTTGGAGTAACGTTTTGGCTGCGGCGTCGATGTTATATTGCCAAGGGGAGAATAGTCTCACATGTCCCCATGACCGAACGCTTGCCGCTACTTCATTGCCTGCTTCCAACAAGACAAAGGGCTGTTTTCTTGCAGCCAGTTGAGCAGCGGCGGCTAACCCAACAGGACCTGCCCCGATAATGGCTACCGGTAAAGTTGATTCCGGCGTGCAACACCCTGTTGATGGCTCACAACATGCCTGCTGATTTAAGATTTTAAATGTTTTCATGATAAAAGCACTCCTTAAATAAGAATTTACTTATATAGTGATGAAAAAAAGAGGTAGCACGAGTCTACTTATTTATTTCATCATTCAATTGATATGTTTTGTAAAATGTATCAGCAATTCGTTGGGGTAAAACCTAGTAACACTAAACCCATTTCACCATTTTCTTCTTCCGCATGAATCGTCACACCTTCTACTTGTGCTTTCACTTGTGGATCGATGGCTACCTGAATTCCTTCAATCAAGGCGATCTCGTCTGTTGCTTGTGCGTCATCCAATCCGACCCCAAGATTCACTCCACAACAACCGGCAATCCCGTAAAATCGAAGTGTTTTTACTTCTGAACCTTTAATGGTTTCTGCTAAATAATTTTTTCCTTCAACGGACATTTTCATTAGACCTGCTCCTTTGCAAATTGTTCAATGCGTGCACCAATCGCATCGCGTACTTGTTGGAATACTTGCCATTTTTCCTCATCTGTTCCTGTTGCCTTTGCAGGATCCGGGAAACCCCAGTGTTCCCTCAGCCATTTGGCTACGGCACGAGTTACCCGTGCACAAAAAATATAGCGTGTTCGTCATGATGAATCTCCCTATAACTTGATTGTCTTAAAGTATTTCTTTTGCCAATGTAAAGCCACACTTACAAGCCCAATCAAGACCGGAACTTCGACAAGCGGCCCAATGACGGCAGCGAATGCTGCATCGGAATGAAGGCCGAACACGGCAATCGCCACTGCAATGGCCAGCTCAAAGTTATTACTGGCTGCTGTAAAAGAGAGGGCAGCTGTTACCGGATAACCTGCACCTGCCTTGCGTGAAGCGAAGAAAGATACAACAAACATGATGATGAAGTAGATGAATAACGGAATGGCAATCCGCAGTGCATCTAAAGGCAGTTCTACAATTTGATCGCCTTTCAGTGCAAACATCATCACGATCGTAAACAATAGTGCAAGAAGGGTGAAGGGTGAAATCTTCGATAAAAACTTTTCTTCGTATACTTTCTCTCTCACCGTTTTGAGCCCGATAAAACGTGTTAACATGCCTGCCGCAAATGGAATTCCTAAGTAAATGAGAACACTCTTGGTGATCTCCCAAACGGATATCGCCACATTGAATGTATCCAAACCGAACCAATTTGGCATCACATTTAGAAACAGCCAGGCGAATACCGGATACATGAGAATTTGAAAGATTGAGTTAAACGCCACTAGGCCAGCCACATATTCCCTGTAGCCTTTTGCAAGGTCATTCCACACAATGACCATGGCGATACAACGAGCCAGCCCAATCATGATGAGTCCGGCCATATATTCCGGGTAGTCATGCAGAAAGATAATCGCTAAGAAGAACATTAAAAACGGCCCAAGTAGCCAGTTTTGAAAAAGTGAGAGAGCTAAGACTTTTACGTCTTTAAACACTCGCCACATTTCTTCATATTTCACTTTCGCCAATGGGGGATACAACATAATGATGAGCCCAATGGCAATGGGGATACTTGTCGTACCCAGACTTGCAACATCCAGTAGCTCCTTGAAATTCGGAAGAAGTAAACTAATGGCAATCCCAACCGCCATCGCCACAAAAATCCATACCGTTAAATAACGATCCAAAAAGGAAAGCTGTTTGGTTAAAGGCTGTTTACTCATGACGAAACATCACATTCAGATTCGCACTGACATGTATCTTGCTTCTCTATTTGAGCCAGTACCGTCTGCATAAGGGGCGTTTGGTCCTCCACCAGCCGATAATGTTTCCATGTCCCAACTTTGCGGGCCACAATAATTCCAGCTTCCTCTAATTTCTTTAACTGTTGACTGACGGCAGGCTGCGATAAACCAAGCACATCGACTAAATCACATACACATACCTCTCCGCCTTTCAAACAAGAAAGGAGGGTAAGGCGATTCCTATCGGCTACTGCTTTCAATTGCTTCTCAAGTAAAAGAAAATCCATTTCATCACCTCTGAATATTAATATATAAGAATATACTTATATTATGACTTTTTAGGTCAAATTGCAAACGTAAAAAAAGATACAAATAATGTATCTTCAAATGGTTCTCTCCTTATTATTATTAAATATCATGCAGGAATTTTAACATTTCTTGTAATGGTTTTATCCACTAAAGCAAGAACAAAGCATGGAAAAGGAGATGATGGAATTGGAGCCTACCGGTCACGATATGCTAGACGTAGCTCACATTCTATTTGTTACAGTTAGTCCGTTACACGTAAAGAAGGGCAAGGAATCCTATTGGCGATGAAGCTTCAACAATTTCATTGTCGTCTCTTCTATTTTGTTTTCATTCTTGATTATCTGAATGACTTCCCCTTGTTTCATAAATAGAATAATATTGCCCGTCTCGGCTGCTACATCCATCATATGGGTAGAAAAAACAATGATCGTACCATTTTTTTTAATTTGATTAAGGATTTCAATGAACTGATTTACCCAGTAGGGATCCAATCCATTTGTCGGCTCATCCAGTAGCAAAACATTCGGTTTGGCTAAAATGGATTGCCCGAATAATAATCGCTGCCTCATGCCCTTAGACAAACTTTTTACTAGTTCACGTTTCTTATCAACAAGGCCTATCAAATCGATTACTTCATTGATCCTATCGCTTTTCACCTTTCGTAAAGATCCATAAAAACTAAGGAACTCTTCAACCGTCATCATTTCCTGGGCTTGAAAATCATCAGGCATGAACCCGATTTGTCTTAAATAGTTCTCGCGTTCATAGTTCATTACTCTTCCATTAATAGAAGTTGTCCCACTTGATGGATAAAGAATGCCCGCAATTATTTGCAATAATGTACTTTTGCCTGCCCCATTTCCACCGCATAAGACGACACAAGTTCCCGCACTTACTTCAAAGGAACATGGATATAATGCCGTCTTTTTCTTATAAACCTTCGAGACACCGTCCACTTTTAATCCTGTCATCGCCTTTTCCTCCATTCCAGCATGAGCATCGAAAATAATAACGTCAGTGACAAAAATCCAATGACATATAAAATATAGGAAATAATTCCGAAAGGGGAGTCTAAGAAAGTCATAAGTGAATCATATGCTTGACCAAAAACTGCCCCTGCATCAAGTGACAGAACAAAGGACACCCGAATGATTTCAGCGGGATTGACAAATAAGAAAAATTTCATCATGGGGGCAATCCAACGATAAGGGAGCACACCTAAGATACCAATCAATGCAGTCGGCCAAATCATGATTAGAAAAAACCAGATAATGACGGAAATTGATAATGCCTGCCACCTTGTCGATACGATACACCCTACGGTTATGCCAAGGATGAGAAAGAAAAAAATAAGAGTAATAGAGAAAAAGTAAATAGACAAAAGCCAATCGCCGGAGAAAATGCTCCCGCTCAATAGCCCTATTGCCAAGCTAATTCCATAACTGAACGTGAAAACGATCGCTTGAGCCGAGAATTGACCACCTATTTTCCCCACTATGTACGACAATGTAAATAACGGATAGGTATTCAACAACCGCCATTGTCCATTTTCCATCTCATTGGCGATTGCAAAGGAACCAATGATTAACATGAAAAGTGGAATGATATATAATGCGACATTGACGATAGTGCCAGTCGTATTGGTATAACCAGTTAAGGAGGGGGAGCTGCTTTGTAATAAAAATAAGAGAGACAATACAGCGACCCACAAGCCCAAAAAGGAATAATACGATCGCTGTCGTACTGTCATGCGCAGTTCAGAAAACCAAATATTCCACATCTTCATTCCTCTTTTCGAACATTCTTCGACCATCCGTTTACAAATTACCTCAAAATAGAACGATCAGATCCCGATAAAGTAAAAGGGGCCGCCCAAAAACGGAACGGGCCCCTATTCTCCTGATGAAAATCATCACATATGACTATCTTCATCACCGTCAGAATGGGAATGTTTTTTCATTTTTTGCTTCTTCATCATTTCATGGTTTTGCTCCCAACCATAGTCAGCTAAATCGTTTGCAGACATTAGCTGACTGTCTTCATTTGCAGTGGCAAACTCTTCAGCGGTAGCTTTATCTTTAAACGATACTACATTATAGGCCATTGGTGTTTTAACCGATGGATTGTATACATACGTTGCATCTTTTCCTAAAATCCATTCTTTATCGTTGTAATCACGGACAAATTGAGCATCAATTTGTTTGTTTTCATTAGCATGAATCCAATCATACATACAGCCTATATCATCAAAGACCATGGATTTACCATTTTCTAAAATAATTTGGGTAGCGTGTTGATCATTAACAACAGCCATATTACATGTTTCACAAGTGTCTGTCGCTTCATTAATGGCAACAGGTTTTACCTCATCATTTCCACATGCTGTAATACTCATCATGATTCCTGCCAATGCCAGGTAACTAAATAGTTTTTTCTTCATCGTCTTTTCCTCCCAAATATAAATAAACTACAACTGGCTACAATCATCACTGCACTCATACACCATAAAATCAAACGAGATGATTGTTCTTTTTCTACTTTCATGGTCATGTCCATAAGAGGGGCTGAATCTATTAACAACTGTTCATATGGACTTTTCAACATATTTTGTAACATGATAATTCCTGGTGCTTGAAAGAACAGTTGATATTCGGGAACATCCGCAGTTAAGGTAAGAAAATATGGGTCGGCAGTATAGACAATATCGCTCTCGCCGTCTCCATTTACATCAACTTTGCTAGCGGCGTCCCAATAATTACCGTTCAATTGATTGTTTGAGCTTTCTATTGCCTGGGCATCGTTGACGTTTCCAACGAATGTATTATTTACTGCGTTGTTTCCATTCGATTTTAAAAACTGTACTCCAGTAAAATTGTCCATGATCTTATTGAATTCCAATCGGTTGTTCTCAGCTTTTTCGATAAAAATGCCTACTCGATTGGAAATGAACTCATTTCCGGTCACCTCAGTTTCAGAAGCCAAGTATAGTAACAGTCCTTGAGCATTCACACTATTATTATTAGAAGAAAATTGATTATTATGAACGACTGTGCGTTTTGATTCCATTAACTCTGTGCCTGTTGTATTTAGATTAGATACATTTTCGTCAAGTATATTATCATCCGAGAACATGAGATGCATACCATAACGGGATTTTTTGATGTTATTCCCATATAAGGTATTCTCGTTGCTTTGCTCTAAATAAATTCCGTCAGAAACATTAGTTATCTTAAGGTTCTTAAGCTTATTTCGGTTAGATTTCCATAAATCGATTCCATTCCCTCGATTTATGCCAATAATCTCGCTGCCTTGGATTGTCACGTCATTTGCTTTGTCAAGCCTCATGCCGAAATGTTTAGTCTCAATATGAAGTCTGTCCAGAGTATGATGAGAGCCAGTAACATAAATGGCTGTGTCATCTTTTTCATTCCCACAGTGTTCCACCTTGATGTTTTTTAGAGTAACACCTTTGTTAAGAATGGTAACTACCGGTTCATCCTCACAAGACCGAAGAAGGACTTTACCCGTTCCTTCTAGGATTATTGGCTTGGAGATTACCACTGTTCCCTCATACTCACCCTCCTCTATTTTAATCGTGGCACCGTTTGGAGCTTCATCAATTTTAGATTGTAAAGTGCTTGCTGCTTCAGATACAGCTGGAAAGAAGAATGATAAGAGGAGAAACAAGCTATAATACATTATTTTCACTTCTATAGTCTCCTCACTCTCGAATTGATTCACCACTTTAGTCTGCCTATTACATGCAAAATAAATTATTTTTAAATGGGGGAAGGATCAGCGCAGGGCCCTTCCAACATTCGAACTGTCCTTCCCATTATTATTGACAGAATGAAAATATTAAATAATAACTCTAAAGAGTGATTTTAAAAATTTTATGTAGAAATAAAGTGAAAACTTGAAGTATAAACAAATAAAATGGCTCATTTTAATTATTCCAACTGTTACAATCACGTTTTGAAAATACATTCGACACGAAAGAACAACAGCTCATCAAATCAAGATTGCACCAAAAGTAGGTGAGGGAACCGATGTCATTTCTATGAAAGTTACTGAAGTGCTTTCAAAGGAACAGTCCAAACCCAAATAAAAAACGATTGAGGTAGATTAATTGAAAAAGCCGACCTTTATTGGTCGGCAAACGGAGACCGCAAATTGGCGGTCTTTTTTATGTAGAAGTCCTTAGCATAATCATACATGTATAATCAATTTTTTTATGTCGTAGCAATTCCCATCATTATGTTGTAGAAGGTCATTTCGTGAAATATTTGGAAGGGTAAATACCCAGAAAAAGGATTATTGGTGGGATATAATATCAACCAACTTGATACGGAGAAGTGAATACAGATGGACAACCTTACATTGGAATCTTTCTTTACTTATTTATTGTTGTTGATTTCGCTCATTTGTAGCTACTATGTCATTCGGAAGGTAACAACAGCTCTACGTTACCGTATGATCGTTTTAGTCATAGGAATTGTTTCTTTAACACTCCTAACTTGGGGATTAGTAGATAATAAAATAATGGATTATCAAGATGCGAATATAGGACTCGGTTTGATCTTTTACCTAACATGGACAGTAATAGTGGTTGCGTTTCTGGTCTCAATTATCATCTCTTTCTATATCAGTCGGAAAGGAAAGGGGAAATAAGGTAAAGTACAGCCCATCGCTTTTTGTTAATGAGTCGATACCACCATAAAAAGGCCGCCAATTGGCGGCCTTTTTGAATAGGATACTTGTATAATCATGCATTCAAAGTCTGGTAGAAACTATTATCCAAGGGACTTTCAAAAGAACCGTTGTTCATGTTTTTAACAAGGCCAAAACATTATGAAAATGAATTTCGCTCAACTGTTCGACGACATCTTCGACTACCAGGTTCTCGGAATCTGTAATCCACATACAAATCACACCTACTAATCCTGAGATGATGTATTCCAAGCCGATTTTTATTTTTTGATTGGGATAATGATCGCCGATACCAGAAAGCATAATACTTTTTAATGCTTCTTTTAAATACATCGAAAAATTAGGGTGACCATTTTGACTAAGCATCGCTTTGAAGAAAACAATGTCGGCTTCGATCACTTTGAATGTTTCACTTAGGATTGAAATAAACATATCCCTATTCATTTCTTGGATATCGTTCACTTCCAAGTTCATACAAACATTCAATTTTTCCATGCTTTCCTTACATAATTTGTCCATTAAATCGGGTTTATCCACGTAGTGTAAGTAAAACGTATTTCGATTGATTATGGCTTCTTCAGCAATGTCCTGTATGGTAATTCGTTCGTACCCTTTTGTTTGAATTAATGATAGGAACGCTTCTTTAATAGCCTTCCTTGTTTTACGAATACGAAGGTCTACCTTATCTTTGCCCATGTGAAAACAGCTCCCTTCAATAAAGATAATGGTCAATTATCACCATTGTGACTATTATCTATCAGATTGATGAATATTGACCATTGAGTACATTAATTCTACGTTATAAGATGATAAGAATCAATTGAATTAAAGTATCCACAATAAGGAGAGAAATCAATGAAAACATTAGCGATTATTGGAGCAGGTAAAGGGTTAGGTTTATCATTAGCAAAACGTTTCGGTAAGGAAGGCTTTCAAGTTGCATTGGTAGCTCGTAACGCAGTGAAACTTCAAGAAATGGTTGATGAATTAACAGCTATGGATATTGAATCTTCTTATTTCACAGCTGATATTTACAGTAAAGAGCAAATCGAAACAGCTATTGCCGCAATTAAGGAAAAGTACGGTCAAATTGATGTGGTAGAAGTGAGTCCCGTACCAGGTAACTATCCTCCGACCTCAGTGTTAGAATTAACGATTGAAAATGCAAGAGATGCATTCGAAGGCTATGCAGCAAGCTCAATCAATATCGTAAATGCTGTGTTACCAGATATGATGGCTAGAAAAAATGGCGCATTATTATTCACAACAGGCTTCTCAGCGCTACACCCAATGGCTATGATGGGAAACATCGGTGTGGGGATTGCAGGGCTACGTAACTATGTAGCAAACTTGCACACAGAATTACAAGACAAGGGGATTTTCGTAGGTCACCGTTCATTAGCCTTGTTCATTTCCGAACCAGGTACGGGCAAAGTTAATGACCCAGATGTGATTGCTGATATGTGGTATGAAGCGTATACAGAGAAAACAGTTTGGGAACAAGAATATCCAAAGGGCATTACGGCAGAAGCTCTTTTATCATTCCACGCAGAAAATAACTAATAATGGAACTAAAAGATTCTTTTTTAAGATAATCAAGCATTCAAATTCAAGTGAAAAAATCCTTGTTTAACTATCCGGGTAGGTTAGTTGAACAAGGATTTTCTTGTTCGTAACCGAATATTAATATATATGGGAAAGATTGAAAGGGGAAACCAATATGATAATCAGAAAGGCAACGTTGGCTGATGCTGAAGGTATAGCAAAAGTACACGTTGATAGTTGGAAAACTACATATGCGAACATCATTCCAGTAGAATACTTAAATCAATTAAGTTATGAAGGACGAGAGCAGTTATGGAAAGAGAACATGACTAATAGCGATGTATTCGTAGCAGAAAACGAGGAAGGGAAAATTGTCGGTTTTTCATCTGGTGGTAAAGAAAGATCGAGTAAATACCCTGATTACACTGGTGAATTATATGCTATTTATATTTTAAAAGAGTATCAAGGAAATGGGTTAGGAAAATTGTTAGTTAAACCAATCATTAAAGAACTACAACACAAAAACCTTTTTTCAATGATAGTTTTAGTGCTGGAAGATAATAGTTCTCGTCTTTTTTATGAGTCTCTTGATGGTAAAAAAATAGACACCATTGAGGTTAACATTTCTGGGAAGAAACTCAATGAACTTGTTTATGGGTGGAAAAATATTAGGATAATACTGTAAACTAAAAAAAGAAATTTAGATTTTTGGATAAACAAAAGGAGGCATAAGACAGTGGATAAATTACGTAATATCTCTTCAAAGTAAAATATTGAGGAGGAAAATTAAATGACGATAAACTTTAATAATAGTAAAAACATAAATAGAGAACAATTAGAAAGACTATACAATGATGTACAGTGGTATGCATATACACAAGATTTAGATGTTCTACAAAAAGCACTATTACAGTCCTTAGAAGTTATATCTGCATGGAACGGAGAAGAATTAGTTGGGCTCATTCGTATTGTTGGTGATGGATTAACAATTATTTATATTCAAGATATACTTGTATTAAATGATTATCAAAATCAAGGAATTGCTACTCTACTTATGCAACAAACTCTTGAAAAGTATAGGGATGTTCGTCAAATCGTCCTTTTAACTGAAGAAGCACCAGATGTAAGACATTTTTATGAAAAGAATCGTTTTGAATCTTGTGATAAGGGTTCTTTAGTAGCTTTTGCTAAGTTAAGTTAGAGGAATTCATTAAAAGATTTCCTATATATTTTGCCATCGCATATAAGTCAGATACTTAAACAAACTGGTAATTCAATTCAATAAAATATTGGTTAGTCAGGTTCGATTAATAAAAAAATTCACTCTCATAATAGAGTGAATTTTTTTTATTAATCTATTTCTCATCTGTTGCATTCAGCTGATGTAACAGGCGTAGTATTGTTTCGTTTATTTCATTGAGTTCCTGTTTACTTATACCAGTAGCATCGAATAGGGATTGGGGAACACAAGATGCTTTTTTCTGTAGGGCTTTGCCTGCTTGAGTAATACGGATGTTCACGATACGTTCATCTATCGTGTCACGGTTACGCTCGATAAGACCTGCTGCTTCCATTCGTTTGAGTAGAGGTGTCAGTGTGCCTGTATCTAGATTAAGTACTTTCCCTAGATCTTTAATGGTTCTTTGTGGTTTTTCCCACAATGTAACTAAGACTAGATACTGAGGATAAGTGAGCTGAAGTTCATCTAGGTAAGGGCGATAAAGGCGTAAAATCGCTCTTGAACAGGCATACAAAGAGAAGCATAGGTGATTCTCTAGATTAAGATTTTGCTCATTTTCCATGGTTACACTCCCATTGATCATTGTTTCAATAGCGTAGCATACGCCCCCCCTAAAAAAAAGTATTTTGCAAAATATAGTTGTTGACAATATTTAGGAAAGAAGATAAGATAATCCTATAATAAATGTTTTGCAAAATATAATTTTGCAAAACATAATTTAAGGAAATAAAGTTTAATAAAAAATCGAAAGTGGGAGGAATTGAAAATGAGTAAACTTACAGTAGGAATCGAAAATGGTGCACCAATCGAGCTTCACATGGAGGATGTAGGATCTGGAAAACCGGTCGTATTAATTCATGGGTGGCCACTAAGCGGAAGATCTTGGGAAAAACAAGTGCCTGTATTAGTCGAGGCAGGTTACCGTGTTATCACGTATGATCGTCGTGGATTCGGTCAATCTTCACAGCCATGGAATGGGTATGAATATGACACATTTGCAGCAGACTTAAATAAAGTTTTAGAGCATTTGGATCTTCATGATGTAACATTAGTAGGCTTCTCAATGGGTGGTGGCGAGGTTTCTCGTTACATTGGAACTTACGGAACAGAGCGTGTATCTAGAGCTGTATTGGCAGGGGCTGTACCTCCTTACCTTTACAAAACTGAGGATAATCCAGATGGTGGATTTGATGATGAAACAATCAAAGGATTACAAGAGGGAGTAAAGGCAGATCGAATTGCATTCTTAGATAATTTTACAACTAATTTCTTCGCTTCTGGGGATAGAACAGATCTAGTAAGTGAAGAATTCCGATTATACAATCGTGACATTGCAGCATTTGCTTCAACAAAGGGAACGCATGATTGTATCGCAGCATTCAGTAAAACAGATTTCCGAGCAGATTTAGATAAATTTAACGTACCTACACTAGTTATTCACGGTGATGCAGATGCCATCGTCCCATTAGAAATTAGTGGGCAAAAAGCACATGAACGTATTCCTAATAGTCGTCTTGTAGTAATTAAAGGGGGCCCACATGGATTTAATGTGACGCATGCTGAGGAGTTCAATGCAGAACTTCTTCAATTCTTGAAATCTACTGAATCAGTTTCTTTATAGGTTCATTACGACTGGAACAAAGTCTTAAAAGTGGGGATTAACTTCCCACTTTTAAGACTTATTTGCTTATGTTTAATCGAGATACAGTTTGACCTCTGATTATATAAAATTGAATGTAGAAGTCCCAAACAGTCTATCAGGCTTAGGATAGGAGGGGTGACATTCTTCTGAATAATAGCACATAATATTTTTTATTTTAAAAAATATTCAGAATAATGTTTATTTTTGTAGAATTACGGTAATAAGAGAGTATAGACAACTAAAGGAGGAGATCAAATGAAAAGCGCAAAACAAGTTGTTGTAAGTTCTGCATTGGGATTATCTATGTTAGCGATGCCATTGGCTCTACCGACTTTTGGAGGGTCTACTGGAATAACAGAAGCAGCAGAAGCGGCAGAGGTTGGTGGAGAAATAACTATTGATCCTGTTGCTATTGGACAAGCCATCGCTGATGCTAAGAAAACGGCTGACAATCGAAGCGGCTTTGTCAAGGGTGCAATGGAAAAAACGTTCTTTGAAGCAGGTCAGTCATATAATGTAATGGTGATGAACTTGAGTCAAGGATACAATTCAAACGGCTTACAAGGTATACAATACTTCGATACGGTAGATTACGATGGTGTTACATTCGGAGTCTGGGTATTTGAAAATGGAACATTTGTTAACGAAGGCGATGGAGGATATATTAACTGGGCGTTTAGAGGATGGTTTGATCGTGACGGCAATACGGTCAATTTCCATAGCCCTTAATTAAAAATAGAAATGAAAACAAATGAAAACAATTAGATGTAGGAGTAAAAACCAATAATCAAGAGAATAAGAGATGGTTGGCGTTAGTTCCAAGCAATTGAGTTTGTTGTTGTGCCCCAGCAGACATAGCCTAGGGGCATGAACAGCCGATTGATCGTGAACAGTTCAGTGAAAAAATTTTAAAAAAACACACGTTATCGATTACATTAATTGTAATCGTACGTGTGTTTTTTATTTAAACTAGATAAAGGACGATTATGTTATTCCATTAAAGGCACAGTTCTCGAATTAGTAAGACGCAGTTTTCTTAAGTATAGAAGCAATATCATATTATAGTTGAACTTTCATTAAGATTCTTTTTTTTGAAAAATGAATCATTTTTTTACTAAAACCCTAAATAAAGAATAAAAAATGCAATTGAAAAATATACTTATTTATTAATGAAGAAGAAACTTGGTGAATAACAAAACAAATAAAAAATTAATTCCTTATATAAGGCGGGTGAATACGTGAAAAAAAAGTATGAGCCTAGATATTTTTTTCTAGTAATTGGCCTCTTAATAGCAGTTATATCACCAATATTTTTATTAATTTTTCCTCAAGCAATAGCAGATGCATTTCATTATAAAACAGATATTTGGCAAGTCTATGTACCAGGAGTAAGTTTTGTTGGATACGGCATTGGTTTAACTTTCTTAGTATTCGCTGCTCTGCTTCTCTTTTTTTTAGATATTAAAAAAGTTTCTATAATTCTATCTATTTTTTTTGTTGGACTAAGTTTAACTTTCTTTTATTTAGGTTCTCAATCTTATAAATCCTTATCAGAAGATTCAATATCATATTCTACTCTATTATCTCTGAAAGAGTATTCTTATTCATGGGATGATGTGAAAAAGATTAATTATTATAAAGGAAATGATGATGAATTTTCGAAATATGTATTCTTTTTTAGTGATGGGAATAGTTTGAGTTTAAGTGAAAACGGATATATTAAAAAACTAAAATTTATGATAATTATTAAAACCGAAGATCTGAATATCAAAATGGAGAATTTTGAAAAGGGTTAATTTGTTCATTTAGACTACCGGAGATATCCTAATGCTTAAGCATACATGAATGAGCTTGGAGATACCCAAGCTCATTTATGTAGCACTTGCTTTTGAAGGGGAGGTGTATTCCCATATAGATTACTGCTTATATATGATTTGCCTTTTCAATCCTGGATTTATGAAGGGAGGCGAACTCTTCTTTCAGGATGGAGTACATGTTGAGATCTTGATGTTTCCCTTTTACGAACATCATGTTTCTCATGGTTCCTTCAAAGGACATGCCTATTTTCTCCATTACGCGTGATGACCCTATATTGTCTACAAAACATCTGGCTTGAATCCGAACGACATCCATTCGGTCGAAGCCGAATGCAATCACTTCATTGGCGGCTTCTGTCATGATGCCTTTCCCCCAATAGTCTTGGGAAAGTACATATCCGATTTCAGCTACACGATGCCCTCCGTGGTGAGAGACAAAGTCAATGGTACCGATAATCTTTCCGTTTTCTTTATACTGAATTCCCCACGGAGCGATGTGTTTATTCTCGTATTGGGTGAAAGCAAATTTAATAAACTCTTTAGTATCTTCTAGTGTTTTATGGGTTTCCCACGTGACGTATTTCGTGACTTCTTCAATAGAACTATAAGCATGTATATCCTCAACATCATCCCACGTTACTTTTCTCAAAATTAGTCGTTCCGTTTCTAATGTAGGGAAATTTTCGAATGGTTTTTCCATATAACACCTCTTTCGTTGTTAGTAATTTCCATTATATAAAAACATACAGAAAAAAAGTAGCATTCTTTTATAGAAGAACGCTACTTCATTGCTAGATTTTGTCCAAGATAGGTATTACTTAAAACTTCTTGGGAAACTGCTTGATAATTCCTTTGGTTAAAACATCCGCCAGCTTAATGATATGGTCTTCCCCTTTATCAAATGCGATAATTTCAGCCTCTGTATCCTTTTTAAGTCGGGCACTTACTTGGTCCGTCAACAATTGCAGATGTGTATATAACAGGTCCTTCAATTCTTCCTGGCTCCAGTTCGGATTGGCTTTACTGAGAAAAAGGGCGATATCATCCGCGTTTTTATACCATTCCGCATTGTATTTCTTGTAGGTAGCTTGGTTTCCGCTTTTTGCTGCCTCGACCACTTTTCCAGCAAGTTGAATGTGCTCCCTTAGCAGTTGTGCCAGTTTGTTACCGGCATCTTCCCCATAAAAGGGTTTAATGGCATTTCCGATATCATCTTGGTTTTTTAATAACCGGGTTAATACTTTTTCTTGGTCATCCAGATCTGAGATGGCACTTACAATATAGCTTTTGGTCCAGATGGTATGATCAATCCAGAGTTTCCGAAACGCACTTTGCAGTTGGACAGACGCTTCATCCATACATGGTCTTGGTGGATCGGATTTTCCTTTCGCCTCCGGATGCAGGGGTGAAAAAAGTAAGGTGAATGACATAAACAATAGTGCTGCCTTCAGAATTAGGTTTCTAATAAAAAACATCTCCTTTATTTATAATGAAATACTGAGTTATTATTTGATGCCTTTCCAATTTTTACTCCTAGATCCATTCGGCCTTGAAAAAACTTGTCTGTGGTGGAGAGAAGGAAATGTCCTCTTAATAGAGAAATAAATACAAAGGGGATGATACGATGGCAAACGATATTTCTTCTGAATATATAAGGGTGTTTAAAATGCGGTTTAAGGATATGAAACATACGGCAGATAAGGCGATGGGGCAGCTTAGTGAGGACATGCTATTTTGGTCTCCGAATGGGCAATCCGAATGCATTGCCAGCATCGTGAAGCATATGAGTGAGAATATGGTGTCTCGGTGGACGGACTTTTTACATACGGATGGGGAGAAAAAGTCCAGGAATCGAGATTCAGAAATCGAGCCTGTCATTACTAGCCGTAAAGAGTTAGTCGAGGTTTGGGAAAAGGGATGGAACGTGCTCCTTTATTCACTGCATGCCATAAAGAAGGAACATCTGCTTCGAGAAATATTGATTAGAAAAGAAGCCCAGACCCTGATTGAAGCCCTTGAAAGGCAAATGTATCACTATTCGTATCATATCGGACAAATCGTCTATATAGCCAACCTGCTGAAGGGGGAAGCTTGGAATGGTTTGTTTGAGCATTCTATAACGAGTAAAAGGAGCATTTAAATGAAATTTCAATCGAAGAAAGACTGGTGGACCTATCCTGTTTTCTTAGGGATCGTCATCGCAGTCTTCATCCCGTTGTTCATGGATCAAGATCTTACAAGCCTCTATATAGGCGTACCGGTTGCCGGTTTAATACTGTGGATATGGTTTACGACCTATTATGTAATCGAGAATAATAGCTTGGTTGTCCGGTCGGCGTTCATCCATAAAACCATTCCGGTGTATGAAATCAAATCGATAAAAAGAACCTTTAATCCCCTATCATCTCCAGCACTTTCACTCGACCGGTTAGAGATTATATATGGGACTGGCAAAATGGTGCTTATATCCCCGGATAATCGTGATAAATTCCTTGATGAATTAGAAAAATTAAACCAATCGATTGTCATCGTCAGGAAGAAATAAAGGGCGTAGTGAATAAAAAATGTGTGGGAGGCGAGAAGATGAAATTAGCTTTTTTGTGCCATCCAGTCAAATATTTAAAAGGTTCTGTCCGCTATTATCGTGAGGTATTGGGTTTTGAAGAAGCTTGGCAAGAAGGGGATCATACGGTTGCGTTGAAACTGCCGGGTAGCGATGTACAGTTGATGCTTGAAGATGACGGGGATGGGTTTCCTCCCGGTGGTGTCTTTATCGTGGACAGTGTTGACCGATATTATGAAGAAAACAGCACATTGGAGTTTGTGAAGGACCTTGTGATATCCCACCAGGAAGGTTCGCCATCTTTCAAGACAAATCAGGGAACCCGATTCGCATTATCGATAAAAGCAAGGAATTGAAGGTGTAAGGGGCCCTAGCAAAATCATATTGTTAGACAGAGCTGCTATATTGGAGAGGGAAAAATGACTACTACTTTTGTGAATTGGGGAGAATCAAGAGTTAAGTTGACTTGGAAAAAAAATGATCTGCTTCCCCCATTAAATTTAATCACAAGTGTACACGGATTTTGTTTTCATGAGGATAAAATATTACTGGTGGATTTAAACCATAGAGGATAAGATATTCCAGGAGGACACATTGAACCTGGGGAAACTCCAGAGGTTTGCTTTAAACGGGAAGCACTGGAAGAGGGCTATGTTGATGGAGAATGTAAGTTGTTAGGACACATAATCGTTGACCATAGTGAAAATGCATTTTGGACAGAAAGTAGTCCATATCCTAAAACTGGATTTCAAGTATTCTTCAAAATGAATATAACTAAACTGTTCCCATTCGAAGGTAAATACGAATCTGCTCGACGCATGTTTGTAAATCCTAACGATGTTGGCACGTATTATCATAACTGGCACATTCTTTATCAAGAAATATTGAATGGCGCTATACTAAAGCATTAGGCCTTCTCTGATCAGGAAGGTCTTTTTATTCTTTATAACAAAGCCAATAATAAAATAGAATCATACACTGACAGGCTTATGAACCTAATCATCTGGAAAAAAAGTGGATATTATGATACGTTTATACCTGTGGACTTATAGGTCAATAAAAAAAAGGTAGGTATATTATGTCAGAAACCATTCTTAAGGTCCAATCCTTAAAGAAAAAAATTGGGAAGAGCGTCATTGTAGATGATGTGAGCTTCGAGATTAAAAGCAAGGAAATATTCGGTTTGCTTGGTCCGAATGGAGCGGGGAAAACCACGATCATCCGGATGATTACCGGTCTGATTAATCGTTCGGGCGGCAGTGTGATGATTAATGGATATGACCTTGATAAAGATTTTGAAAGTGCTATGACCCAACTTGGCGCGATTGTCGAAAATCCAGAATTCTATAAATATATGACTGGTAGAAAAAACATCATGCATTATGCGCAAATGTCCAAGCATAAGATTTCCCCTGAGCGGATTGAAGAAGTGATCAAAATTGTAAAATTAGAAGAGGCGATTGATAAAAAGGTTAAAACATATTCTTTGGGCATGCGTCAGCGTCTGGGTGTCGCACAGGCTATCTTACATAAACCAGCTTTATTGATCTTTGATGAACCAACGAATGGATTAGATCCACAAGGGATACGTGAATTCCGTGATCACTTGAAGATGTTGGCGAGTGAAGGTGTGGGCGTTTTAATATCTTCGCATCTCCTCTCAGAAATGCAATTGATGTGTGACACATTTGCCATTATTGAAAAGGGAAAACTCATACATACGGAAGAAAAAAGAACAGAAGAAAAACAAGAGGATATTCATGAAGTGGCCTTTACGGTTAGCGACGGGGAGCGGGCAAAAACGATTCTGCTAGAAAAGTTTCCTAGTCTTCAGGTGATCAAGCATAGTGCGGATGCCATTTCTGTATCGGCGACACGGAAACAGACTGCCAGTATAAATAGTAGTTTCATAAAGAATGAGCTAGATGTATATGAAATCGTGATTACTAGAAAATCACTTGAAGATAAGTTCTTTGAAATAACTGAGCAGGGAATGAGGGAAACGGTATGAGGTCCTTGATAAGAAATGAATGGATGAAAATTTTTCAAAAGAAATCGAGCTATGTGTTTATAGGTTTCCTTTTATTAATGGTAATTGGTTCGGCGTTTATTGAATATAAAATGAATCCAGTCGATAAAGATGCAGACTGGAAGCAAGATGTGCGTGCAGATATAAAAGAGCAGGAAAAACAAATGAAAAGTCCGGAATTTGATGACGATGACAAGGAATTCTTCAAGGAACGAATGGAAGTCAACGAACAACTTCTCAAGGAAAACATAAACCCAGATCTTCAAACCAGCTGGACGTATATGTCGGAATGGACGACATCCATTACTTCCTTCATTACTTTATTTGTCGTCATTGTTTGTAGTTCCTTGGTGTCTTCCGAGTTTTCGGATGGAACAATTAAGCAGTTGTTGATTAGGCCGTATAAACGTTGGAAGATCCTGCTTTCCAAATACATCACTTCCCTATTATTTGCGGCATTATTACTGGTGATTCTACTCGTATTCAGTTATCTAATCGGTCTTTTATTCTTTGGAAGTGGTTCCTATTCAGATAAAATCACGGATCCTACTTCTCTTGGATTCGCTCCTGTTTTAGTTGGCAAATATGTTGTGAATATGATGGTCTATTGGATTCCAGGATTCTTGGTAATCACATCCATCGCTTTCATGTTAAGCACATTGTTCAAAAGCCAAGCACTTGCAGTGGGAATTTCCATCTTCATTTTATTTGCTTCTTCTACTTTGACTGCAATCATTCAATCATTTATAGACAAAAATGAGTGGTTAAAGTTTGTCCTGTTCCCACATCTTGATTTAAGAGGATATATCTCTGAAACGGTGAACATGTTCGAAGGGGCATCCCTAGGTTTTTCCATAGGTGTGCTAGCCGTCTATTACTTACTATTCCTAGCGCTAACCTTCTTCTTCTTTCAAAAAAAGGATATTACGAACTAATAGAAAAAAACCGAAATCCTCTGGGGTTTCGGTTTTTTAGAAACCCGGGGTGATCGAATGCTACAGAAGATATTGTCTTCCATTTTCATGATAGGAATAGCCATTATATTGACCTTTTTTATGGATGAAATCATCCCGATTGTAACGATTTGGGTGATAAATGGTTTATTGATATTCTTCTTGTTTTTAGAAAAAGAAGAGGTTGATGATCGTTTATCCTCAGGAAAAAAGTAAAACCATTCGTTCACCTGAACGGTTTTTACTCATTAATAGACAACAAAAATAGTGATGAAAAAACTTTTATTCATAGGTTCTCCTTTTCAAAAATTGAATTTCATTGAATTTTGAGGTATTTCCTGAAATATGTTGTTATTGCAACTTAATAGATTTTTTAAAGAATAAACATTATTCCTTTTTTAGTTTTATAGTACTAATAAGGATATTTTGTTGAAAACACAGGATTAATATAGAGAAATGTCGAAATAGTAAATATTATTTATGAAAAAGGAGATGCGACTTGTGTCTGATTTGAAGGCTGAAACGACTAAAATCTTAGAGCTTGAAAAACTAAATATTGTTGATGAAAATGGGACCATTAGAATGTCTTTATTTAACAACGAAAACATTCCTCCAGCATTTATGGATGGTATAGACATTCTTCCCGGCCATAGACAAAACGATCCGATAGCAGGATTAATGTTCTACAACAAAGAAGGGGATGAGTGTGGAGGGTTAATATATGGGAACGATATTGATGAGAATGGAAAAGTAACTGCAGGAGCTTCACTCACTTTTGATCAATATAAACAAGATCAAGTTGTACAAATGAAGTATTCAGAAGATGAATATGGATTCTATCTTTTTGATAGACCAAACACACCACTCTCACAGGTTCTAAAAAAAGAACAAGAAATAAAGAACTCTAAATTAGATCCCAACGTGGAAGAAAATGAATTAAACGAGCTATGGAAAGGGAATGTACAAAGAGGCTATATGGGGAAAAGCCCAAATGGTGAAGTAGCAGTGAAATTAATGGATAGTAAAGGAAATGACAGAATACGTATGGTAGTCGACTCTTTCGATATACCAAGAATGGAATTTTTAGATGGTGAAGGGAATGTTATTTATAAACTTCCTCCAGAATGAACTAAAAACAGGCGCTCTGAACGTTTTAGCGTACTCATGGACCCGCCTGGAAGTAATTCACGATATTACATGTCGCGGATTTTTTGCGTTTTGCCCTCTTTAACACGCAGGATGTGGTTTTGTTTGCTTTTTAAGGCGAGGGTCTACCATAATAACCTACTACTCTATGGGAAATTGAAAATAACTCAACAATGGAGGTAAGAAAAGAATAATAATAATATAGAATTTGTGCATCGTTTATAGTAAAATCATACAAAAATGTATAATTAATATAAGGGGTCATTATGGATATAAAATTAAGGAAACGCATCTTAGTTGGAACTATTATTTATACCCTTTTAGTTTTCTATTTTCTCTATCTTGCATTTGGTCGATTAGAACATTTTTCATTATCTAGTAGAAATGGTTACACATTTATTTTCGTTCCAGAAGGAGGTCCACTTTCTTTCCCTAGACTAGATTTTGGTTGGATATACAGTTTCGGAAATATTGCTACGTTTATCCCTTATGGAATCCTGATTCCTCTGTTGTATCGTGTGAGTTTCAGGAAATTCATTTCTTTGTTTGTCTTGTCTATCCTCTTTCTTGAAACAATCCAGGCTTTAACCCATTTGGGTAGTTTTGACTTAGAAGATGTGTTTGTAAATACACTAGGCGCTGCAATTGGATTTATCGCTTATAAAGTTGGATTTTCTTCAAAATTATCTCTTAAAAAGCTTATTGCTTCTGCCCTTTCTATTGTTGTTCTTCTAGTTGGCGTCATCATGATCTCGGAAACGGTTGATTATGTTGTGGCGAAAAGGGAAAGTCCGATTCAAGCCTTACACGATGTGAAGGAATTGAATGGAATCATGCCTATGACTGAAAATCTCCCAAGTTTCACGGTAGGAGGGGAGAACATAACACCCAAACTGAACGTGTATACCAGTGAAGATGGCAAAACCAAATCATACACGTATAACTTGGAAAACAAGAAAGATGTAACGCTCTATGCTTATTTTGGTATTCCAGACTCTGGTGATGCCAAGGGGAAAGTGTCGATAGAGGTAGATGGAAATGTAATAATTCACCCAGATGAAACATGGAGTAAAGAGGCATTTGAAATAAATGAGCCATTGTTTAAGGTGTTCAGTCCTGATCCGAACGAGCTATATATTAATGTAAATGAAATGACGATTACTGTTTCTGGGAACGCGAAACTATGGGACGTTAGGTTCAGTGAACAGAAGCATTGGTGGGAGTAAAGAAAAACAAACAAGCAAACAATGAAGTCATGATATCACTAAAGGCTGTCGAGAAGGTCTCGAGAGCCTTCTTTTATGCTCTAATCACTAAATTTACGATTGGCTCCTCAATTGGAAGGAAGTCTGTCTACTTTCTTTTATTTGTAAATCGTTCATTATTGGGAAGTAATTCTTAAAATTACGATAATCATTCATATCCTAATAAAAAAACACCCTTTATATATGGTAATATATGTATATAAAATGGATTAGGGAGGTTTTTTATATGGATTCTGCGTATATTTGGAGCATGGTCATTGGACTAATCATCGTTATTTCTGGATGTTTGATTTGGTTTAAAAAAATGCTTTTTTTAATCGCTGGTTACAATGAATCCAGCTTTTTCGGTAATAAAGATAAATTAGCAAAAAGAGCAGGAATTATCATTATATTACTAGGCATAGTAACTATACTTTTTCCATATTTTCAAAATTCATTAGGAGATACTGCCGAAGTAATATATCCTTCAATCATTATTATAGGTGTGGTATTACTGATATTTTTTGTGAAACGTAATCGATGATTGAAATTGAATTGGTTGAAGAAGGCTTATTTTTTTCAACGATCTACTCTGAACGGTGTTTTTGAGTGGTTATAAATGGAATGTGACCATAGTACAGTGGTGGCTTTTTAGATAAAGGAATACGTAAAATGGTAATATGGCAAGCTGACCATACCCCTTTAGACATTATCGTTTTAAATAACAAAGGAAAACCAGAAAGACCTAGGTTAACAATCATTTTAGACGATTATAGCTGAGCAGTCGCTGGGTATTACTTCTTATGCGGTATCCCAGAAAAACATTTCTACAAGATTTACCCGTTAATTCCGAAGATTATAATGAGCCATTGAAGTTTAAAAAATATACAAATGAAATGAAAGATTCAATTGGTAATTTGAATAATGGGGAAAATACGTGATTAACGGTCGCCATTAAAAAACGAACTTGGGGGTATTGCGGTGGCAAATTTAAAAAACAAGATGCCTGACTTTGTCGCCTATATGTTCTTGGGTATTGTGCTTGGTATAGCGTCCAAGTATTTAGATAACATTGGCGTTGTAGATAATAATTGGTGGATGAATATCCTTCAATACTTTGGTCAATTATTTTCAAGATTGGGTATTTGGGTATTGATTGCAACATTTATAGCAGCAAATAGTAAAACTCTAATCAGGGCAGGCGTTAATACGTTCATTTTCTTTATAGGAATGCTAGTAAGCTATTATATGTATTCGGCATATTTATTTGGGTTTTTCCCAACAAGATATTTTATATTTTGGGGCTGTGTAGCATTAGCTTCTCCTTTTTTTGCGGCTATTGTATGGTGGTCTAGAAATAGCTGGCGTTCAGCCTTTATCTTACCAGCGTTACCTATGGGATTAATGTTAAGTCTTTCATTAGGAATGGGTATGTTTTATATGTACTTGAACCATATTGAAGAATTAATTATGTTTGTTGTTTTATGCGTAGTTTTTTACAAGAAACCTAAACAAATCGTGATATCTGTTGTCTTTTCATTTGTTCTTGCCTTTATTTTCAAACAAATAAGTCCATTTCACTTTTGAATTTAATCTGACTTGTTGTGGGTCTTAAAAAGTACATTTAGAAATCGGACGCTATATCGAAGTAATAATTAAAGTCCAATTTCTGAATTTTCATGTTGAGAGATTGGCCTTTTTTTTTATGTGTTTTTAGCCCAAAAAAGTACTTTAAATACGTGCAAAATAATTGGACAAAAAAAGAGTAAGAGTAAGGAATTGTGTCGAGATTTCGGGAATCCCTTGAAAACATGGAAAACTCAAAGAGACATTTCTTTGACAATGAGAATCATTATTGATTAAATGGATTGTATAGAAAGAAATGGATGGGAGATAAGCGTGATGTTTGTTCAAATGAAAAAGACCGTGGTTACAGAAGGCCATGCAGATCAAGTTGTACAAAGATTCAGTAGAGAAGGTTTGATTGAAAAGCAAGAAGGATTCGTTGACCTAAGTGTATTGGTCAAAAAGGTGCGCCGTGGCGATGAGGAAGTGGTCATTATGATTCGCTGGGAATCAGAGGCATACTGGAAGCAGTGGGAGAAGAGTGAAGCCCATATTGCTGGACATAAAGCCAATCTTGGCAAGCCAAAGCCCGATTATGTAGTGAGTTCAGAAGGCGGATTATACGAAGTGAAAGCTGTTAAGGCAGCACCGATATCATAAAAAAGAGTCAGTTAGCCTTCCATTGAGGAGGTTTTTTTATGTGCGGATGAAAGGTGTTCCATGTATAATCCTTCCAGGATAAGACAACCTATATCATGGAGGTGATTATCACATGGATCAATCAAACTTGAAAAAAGATGAGAAGCAAAAACGTGAGGATAATTTAGTCGGCGGGCCGGACTATACGACAGAACAGCTTTTGAACGGGATGAATGGCATTTCGGAAATCTACCGGAATGAAAATGAAGAAGAAGAAATATCTGATTAATAATGAAAGATAAGCATAGCTGAAAAGTTATGCTTATCTTTTTTATGTCGTCATTCTAACGACAATGATGAATTTCTCGTCATCCTTTGATTTACTCATCTATTCAGTGCTTTTTGATGGCCTAATTCTTCTCTAATGCAGGACATTTATCCTGTCGTAGAGAATCTTAAAAGTACGGATGTGTTGATAAAGGAGTGAACATGATGAGTTTTTCCACTAATGAAGAAGACAAAATAATTGAGTTTCTCCTAAATAAAAAGGAAGAGTTTGAATATCGAATATTGGAAGAGGCCGTCAATGTCAGGGAGAAGATTGAGGAAATCCTACTGATAGGTAATGTCGATCTTCTGAATAATGCTCATAAGCTGGTTCAGTTCATTGTGGAACAAAATGAGGAAGCCATCATAGCATTTGCTGAACAAGAGGGAGAAGCATGGGCAACTCACTCCTTGACACTTTCATTCAAATTGGAATGGGTTCAAGCGATTCGCAGGACGCTTTGGAAATTCCTGTATGAATACGAACAAATACAAGAAGCATGTAACGATGTGAAAGTGTTTTTCGATTTAGAGAGGAAAGTGAATGAGCAGGTCGACCAATTTCTTAAAGCCTTCTTTATTAGTTATTCGGATTATAAGGACCGGTTGATCCTATCGCAACAGAATTTGGTGGAGAATTTATCTGTTCCCATCATTCCGATTACCCCGTCCATTTGCATCCTGCCTTTAATCGGGGAGATGGATGATTCACGCATGGATATCATCGAGGAAAAAGTATTGATAGAAATAGGTAGACTCCGGATTCAAACCTTGATCTTGGATTTATCGGGAATCATCGATACGGAGATTACGGTCCTTAGAAAGTTAATGAATATTTTAGATGGGACGGCCATGATGGGTTGCAAAGCGGTCATTACTGGCCTACGACCTGAAATCGTCACGAAAATGGTAAGAGCTGGCGTTTGCTTTGAGAATAAAGCAGAAACGAAAGGAACGCTGCAAAAGGCCCTTCAAGATTATCTAAACGTTTGATCGCCTACAATGAAGTCATCCAGGATGACTTTATTTTTTTTATTTCTCTATAGAATACTACAAAAAAGAGACTGTCCATTATGTGGCAGTCTCTTCATTTACTCTTCATTCTCTGTTACTTGATCAGAGAGTACATATACGTATCATGCGGGACCCCATTTTGATACATATATTTTCTAAGGATCCCCTCCTCGGCAAATCCAGATTTTTTTAATAATGCACTGGATGGTTCATTTTCTACGAACACAACCGCACCAATTCTGGAAAGATCGAGATCATCGAAACCGAAGGCCGTTACCCTTTGGACCGCCTCCGTCATATACCCTTTATGCCAGTGATCCGGGTGAATCTCATAGCCAATCTCCGCTCTTTTATTTTTGGGCATATAAGCATGAAAGCCAATCGTTCCAATCAGTCCAGGTGTTCCCTTTCTTTCGATTCCCCAGCGTATGGCCCGTTTTTCCCTATAATTCTGGGCGAAGCTTTCGATAATGCCTCTCGCCTGTTCTAAACTTTCGAATGAATCCTGTCCATAAAACCGTGTAAGCTCATCATTTGAAAAGCAACGGAAGATTTCTTCGCTATCACTTTCGACAATTTCCCTTAAAATTAGCCTGTCTGTCTCGAGTACCGGAAACATTTGTATCATCCTCCAACCATTTTTATATCCATTCGACATTGAATGGGGGATTCCTGCCATGTACATGTTTTCCTCTTCCAAGGACAAACTATGCTTATCCTTTTTGTAAAAGGGGGGAATTAGCATGGGTAAAAAACACCGCAATCGCATCAGTTCACCAAAGAAGAACAACCATATTCCAGAAGAAGCCATCATTGCCGAACATGAGGCACATGGTAAAGAATATTCTGCCGAAAGACGTAAAAGAAGCAACCCGGGTCCGAGTCAGGATTAGAGCAAGAGCCGCTGTGCCAAACAGGCAGAGCGGTTTCATTTGGTTGAATCAATGGATGTGGTGATTGACAGAAATGGACCATTTAACAAGTAAGTATTATTCTATTTAGATTAAAAGTATAAAATATAAATCGCTTATTATTGACAGAACACAGTAAATGGTCCAAAATATAATTATCTTGATATAAAGATATATTATTTCCATATAATTAAATATAGGATAATTGAGGAGAATATATAAATGAATGTATTAGTAGTGAAAGCAAACAACCGTCCAGCAACAGAAGGAATTTCAAGCAAAATGTACGAAACCTTTATGGCTTCCTTAGAAGGTAAAGACGTAAATGTAACAACGTATGATGTGTATGAAGAAGATACGCCATACTTCGGTCAAGAACTATTCAACGCTTTTGGTAAAGTTCAAACTGGCGGAGAATTAACTGATGTTGAATCACGCCTATTGGCTGCCAAACAAAAAGCAATGGACGCAATTACAGCTGCAGATGTAGTGGTATTCGCATTCCCATTATGGAATTTAACGATCCCAGCTAAATTGCATACGTTCATCGATTATGTCTTTGCGGCAGGATTTGCATTTAAATATGATGCAGAAGGAAACATGGTTCAATTAATGACAGACAAGAAAGCAATTTTCCTAAACGCTCGTGGCGGCATTTATTCAACACCGGAAGCTGCTCCGATGGAAATGGCTGTAAATTATATGCGTAATGTATTTGGTGGCATTTTTGGCATGAAAATTGTCGACGAAGTTATCATCGAAGGTCACAATGCAATGCCTGATAAAGCACAAGAAATCATTGCTACAGGTTTAGAAGAAGTAAAAGCTTCTGCACAACGTTTAGTGGAATTAGCTACTAAAGCATAATCCATAAAAAAAGGCATTTGAGCGTTGACTCAAATGTCTTTTTCATTCCTTTTTTTACTTTAAGCCTGGTGGTAGTAACGCTAACAATGACTTCATCACTGTTAGTTGGAATAATTAGATGGATAAAAGCCTGTATAAGACGTGCAGGCATGGGCTAAAGCGCAACGGACATGTATTAAGAAATGTCAGCAATTAAGCTCAACCGTCCATGGTTCTTTTATGAAGAAGCGCCCCCCACCCCATGATTTACTACGCTTTATCAAAATGTTGTCTAAAAACGAAACAAATGATATACTTTTTTTATTGGCATCTGGTATACCAGATGCCAGATTTCTTTTATATTAACCATACTGATAATTTCTTATAATTATCTAACGACTATTTTGATAAAGGGTGAAATTGAATGAGTTTCTTAAAGGCAGAACAGCCCCAATTATTTAAAGAACATGCATATAAAGAAATTAAGAATGGAATCATTCAACAAAAAGTCGAGCCTGGATCCATGTTATATGAACGTTCACTTAGTGAAAGCCTTGGAATTAGCCGCACCCCTTTAAAATTAGCTTTGCAACAGCTAGAACTAGAAGGGTGGATTCAATCTTTACCAAGAAAAGGAATTTTGGTCAAAACCATTAATAGACACGATGTTGATGAAGTCTTTCAGTTGCGAAAGGCTAACGAAGTATTGATCATTGAACTACTGCTTCCTCTTCTCGATAACGAAATGATCTCTAAGATTGAGCAGATGGATCAACAACTATCCCACCTTATGGAAGATCCTATAAAGTTTGTGTACCATGATACTTCCTTTCACTTGTTCCTAGCGGAGTTAAGCCAAAATAATCGGCTCTATCAATTAATCGAAAACCTCATTGACCATTTTAATTGGTATGGAATCGCTGCATTACAGCAAGGATTAAGCTTAGATAAGGTATATAACGAACATACATTAATTATTGAGGGGTTAAAAGCAAGGAATTTACGCCAAACAACGGATGCTGTTTTGAGCCATCTTGATAACACATATAACACCATAATAGAAAATCTTAAGGAGTAAAAAGAAAATCCGAAAAGGTGAGAATCATCAGCCTATATATGATGATATTCATTATTTAAATGAAAGAAGGGAAGTTGCTCCTAAAAAGGACAACACAATCATGAAGAAAATTCTCAATATCCTTTTTCAAATATGCATTTTGTACATGTTTTCTTACATCGGAACCGTTATTCACAACCTATTTCACTTAGTTATTCCGGGGAGTATAGTAGCCCTCCTATTACTTTTCACTTGTTTATGCTTAAAAATAGTGCCAGTAAAGTTTATAGAGAATGGGGCAGGTTTTCTGTTAAGCACACTCATATTATTCTTTATTCCTTCGACAGTTGGCATCATGAACTATCCTTCCTTACTTTCGATCCAAGGTGCATTGCTCGTTGCAGCCGTTCTATTAAGCACGATTATTTCTATTGCAATAGCAGGAACGGTAAGTCAATTTTTTGAGAAAAAAGCACAAGAAAGAAAGGGTGATAAAGAATGCAGCACGTTCTCTTCGCATTCTTCATGATTTTATTAACTGTCGTCGCTTATTCTTTAATGACGCTATTATATAAACGGTATTCTTATTCTTTTTTAATTCCCATTTTAACGGCAACTATTTTGATTATCCTTATCCTTTTATTGTTTCATATTCCATACAAAAGCTATATGGCTGGTGGTCAATGGATTAATTCCCTTTTAGGTCCATCCGTTGCAGCACTTGCTTACCCTTTGTATAAACAGCGTTATTTTTTATTAAATCACTTCTTCACCATATTGGGTGGAGTATTGGTCAGTGCCATTTCTGGAATGGTCACGGTTGGCCTCCTTGCTAAGATACTTGGCATAAATCATACATTAATCCTTTCCATTATTCCTAAATCCCTTACTACGCCCGTTGCCATAGAAGTAGCTAGAGGATTGGAGGGGAATGCTTCCATGACAATTGTAAGCTGTTTGATTGCAGGAATCTTTGGTGTAATAGTAGCTCCTACTATCTTTAAATATTTGCGCGTGCAAAGCCCAATTGGTAGAGGTATCGCCCTCGGTAGTGCCTCACATTCCATGGGAACTTCTAAAGCTGCCGAATACAGTGAACTGACCTTTTCAATGAGTTCTGTTACGATGACATTGTGTGCAATCCTTGGCTCCTTTTTAGGACCGATTGTCGCGTGGCTATTTCACATTTGAGAATCCATTAACGAATAAAGACTAGTTTACTTATACCTGCAAGAATTCGATTGCCATCATTAAGCGCCCTCTCCTCTTGCTCAAGAAGGCATCGGTTTGAGTGCCGTGACGAAGTTATCAACGAAGGTCACAATGCAATGCCTGATAAAGCGCAAGAAATCATTGCTACAGGTTTAGAAGAAAAAAACGTTTAGTGGAATTAGCTGCTAAAGCATAATCCGGAAAAAAAGGCATTTGAATATTGACTCAAATGCCTTTTTTTGTGGTAGCAAACCTTTAAGGGCAATTTATCTATAAGAAGACAAATGGTTGAATTTATTACCAAGTGAAGTGATAATCGTAATTAAAGGGCGATACCATCATGTTGCATTAAGATATTTCAGCGCGTTGATTCTTTCAATGCACTTTTCTATTGCTCTCGTACCAAGTAAATGAAGTAAAGAATGGATGTGAATGATCATGTTGGTGGATTCCCACGAGTTTCATGTTAGAAATTTGTCTTATCATGTAAGATCAGCAATGGAAATGGATGCGAAAAGCTTGTCCGAAGTTAGGGTACAGGTAGATGGTGAAACAGAGAATTTAGATAGGGAAAAAGGGGAAGCCTACCTTGATGAATTGGGTTTTAGACAACTTATCAAAAACGATGCAGAACATAATACTAGCCTATTTTTAGTTGCTGAAATCAATAACAAAATTGTAGGCTTTTCAAGATGTGAAGGTAACAATTTGAACAGAACCTCTCATAAAGTAGAATTCGGAGTTTGTGTATTAAAGAAATATTGGGGATACGGCATAGGACAAAACTTATTAAAAAAATCCCTTCAGTGGGCAGATTCGAATGGTATTAGGAAGGTCGTTTTATATGTCCTGGAAACGAATCATACGGCTATAAAACTGTATGAAAAATATGGTTTTGAAGTGGAAGGCATCTTAAAAAAGGACAAGCTTTTATCTGACGGGAACTTCTATAATACCTTAGTGATGGGAAGGTTCCTTTGATAAGAAGAGGAGTTTTATGGATAGGTTTCCCTTGATCAATATCCATTCTTCAAGATAAAGAGTTTGGAGCCTTGTGAGTTAATAATTTGAATTGTCTAATAAATAACTGTGTGTTACTATTTTTGTAGATGATTTACATAAATTAACATCTATTGTTTTTGTTAATTATCATCTGTTCATTTGTATATATCAGTTACGTTCACTCGTAAGGAAGGATGTTGGGGGATGGGGAAGAAGACAAAGAATAGGTGGCTGATTGCGCTCTCGGCCGTGGGGATTCACCTGTCAATCGGTTCGGTGTATGCATGGAGTGTATTCACAAAGCCACTTGCCAGTGAATTCGGTTGGGATTTGACGGACATCAGCTTAACCTTCAGTATTGCAATTCTGTTTCTTGGGCTGTCGGCTGCTTTTCTTGGCCATTTTGTTGAAAAATATGGACCTAGAAAAGCAGGAATCTTGTCAGCGATTTTTTTTGGTTTAGGCATTTCGGGTGCCGGTGTAGCGATTAGTATGGAGTCTTTGCCACTGCTTTATCTTTCATATGGTGTTTTCGGTGGTATCGGGCTTGGTGTGGGATATATTGCTCCGGTATCCACTTTGGTGAAATGGTTTCCAGATCGAAGGGGTCTAGCGACTGGTCTAGCCATCATGGGTTTTGGATTCGCGGCACTGATCAACTCGCCAATCATTCAAGGATTGATTGGTTCGGTTGGAATCGCTAATACGTTTTTTATACTTGGAAGCGCTTACTTCGTTATTATGATTGCTTCCTCTCTTTACTTAGCACCTCCGGAGAAAGGGTGGCTCCCTGCTGGGTATAAAGAGAAAATCAAAACAGGCAAGGTGAAGGCGCTACAGGACCTTTCACAACTGAGGGCTAACGAAGCGGTAAAGACGAAACGCTTTTATTATCTGTGGCTCATGTTGTTCATTAATATAACTTGTGGGATTGCCATCATTTCAGCGGCATCTCCTCTTGCTCAGGAAAGCATTGGTTTGAGTGCCGTTGCAGCCGCGGCATTAGTAGGAGTGCTTGGTGCCTTTAATGGTCTCGGGCGGATTGGCTGGGCTTCCGTATCGGATTTTATCGGTCGGCCGAATACGTATACGATATTTTTCACCATACAAGTCATTGCCTTCCCACTTTTGATCATTACGGATAACCCCGTAATTTATCAAATTTTACTAGCCATCATCTATACGTGTTATGGGGGAGGATTTGCTTCCATTCCGGCTTATATCGGCGATTTATTTGGCACAAAACAACTAGGTGCCATCCATGGTTATATCTTGACGGCGTGGGCGGCCGCAGGATTAGCGGGTCCCATGTTCGCTTCATGGATTAGAGAAACGACAGGGAGCTATTCCCAAAGCTTAATCGTTTTCACAGGTTTTTTCGCTGTTGCCTTGATTATTTCCTTATTGATTCGTTTGGATATAAACCGATTGAAAAAAATTCAAATGAATAATAACCAGGATATCAGTGTTTGATTTTTATATATAGATGATATACCCACGCACTCGCTGATTTTTTTCATCAGCGTTTTTTTTATGGATTGTTTTTGAAAAATAAAAACGCCTATCCATCAAGATAGACGTTACGTATAACAATTTTCGAGAGGTGAAGAGCTCATGCCAATCGCTTCACTTTCGCACTAACTTTTGTAATATAATCTTTTTCTTCTTTAGCTACAATGGAATGCAGTAAATATTCCTCGTAAATGTCACCGTCAAGTTCGAGCTGTTCTTTTTCTAAATAAGTGAGTAACGTTGCAAACGTCTGCGAAAGTTCATCATAAGGTCCTTGGTGATAAATAATTGCATAGTCTCCTGCTGGTTTAATTTTCGCTGACGGATCGTCTAGGCGACAAAATAGGTAGCTTTCCCTCTCAGTTTCCTCCTTTGAAAAATCTTCTTTTGAATACACAATCCCATAGGCGGCTGTACTTTTAACGCCGAGCTTTTTGAAAAATGTGGTAGATTGTTCGTACAAATCTTCCATTGAGATTGACCAATCCATTTTCTCTTCGCTATACACAACAGGTTCAGCTGCTAACGGCTTTATCAAGACTTCTCCAATTGAAATCTCCTTCATCTCCTTCGTCAGAGCGACCGTTTGCTCAAGGAAAAATTGTATATCCTGCAATTTTAGAACTTCCCTTGCTACTTTTTCTTGCTGTTCCATTGCTAGTTGTTGCAATGATTGGATATTAGGCGCATCAAAATACGTTTTGAGTTCTTTAATAGGCAGCTCAACGGCACGGAGCGATTGAATGGCTACAAATTGATCGAACTGATCAAATGTGTAGTAGCGATAGCCGTTATCAAAGGTGCCAGCTGGTTTAAATAAATCGATTTTATCGTAATACAGGAGCGTATCCTTATTTACTTCGAGTAATTTGGCAAATTCGCCAGTGGAAAATGTTTTTTCTGCTGTTTTTTTCATTACGTTTCACTTCTTTCTTTACTCTAGAGTTACTCCATACCTTACACTGTTTATTGTGAACATAACACGAAAACATACAACAGACAAGTCAGATAAATGTTTTCATTGGATGACTTATTTTATAGAAATGTAGAAGGAAAAAAGGAGCAAGAAGAATGCCACAGCTGTTATTACCAACGATGCTGACACTTTGTAACTTCGCCTGTGGCGTACTAGCGATATACGCCGTTTTTGAACAGAAATTTGGTATTGCGATTGTCTGTATTAGTTTAGGCTTGCTATTTGATTTATTCGATGGGTGGACAGCACGAAGATTAAATGCTGTTTCCTCATTTGGAAAAGAGTTAGATTCACTTTCAGATAGTGTGACATTCGGGGTTGCACCAGCGATCTTAGCATACCAACTCGTTTTAATACAGCTTGGGAAAATTGGTTTAGGGGTTGCTCTGCTTTATAGCATCGGTGCCGTGCTTCGCTTAGCTCGATTTAATGCGATGCAAAGTAATTTACCGACGTTTGTCGGACTACCTGTTCCAGTAGCAGCCATTGGGTTATTTTTAAGTACATCGTTTATGTCACCGTGGGTATTAGCGGTAAGCACGTGTTTTCTTGCTTGGTTAATGGTGAGCCATCTGAAATTTCCTCACTTTAAGAAAATAAATATAGATAAGGAGGAAATTCATGACGCTCGTAAATCAGTTAATTGAAAACTATGGGTATGCAGCAATCTTCATTATGCTTGCTCTAGGACTATTTAGCCTACCGATTCCCGATGAATTGATGGTATTACTTGTCGGTTATTTTACGAAAATCGGCATGTTACATTATAGCTTTTCTCTAATAGTGGTGTTTAGTGGCTCGCTTATGGGTATGTTGGTGAGCTACGTACTTGGTAAAAGGATTGGCCGTCCGTTGCTGGATTGGCTAGGGAAATGGTTTCGGCTATCCCGGAAATGGAATGGTAAGGTGGAGCATTGGCTTGATAAATACGGGGCTCCTGCCATCATTGTGAGCTATTTTGTGCCTGGTATGCGACACGTTGCCGGCTATTTTTGTGGGATGTCGTATATGCCTCTAAAAAAGTACATGCTATATGCAGGGGCAAGTGCTGTCCTATGGAGTCTACTATTTTTAACAATCGGGCGCATTTTTTAATTTAAGATAGAAAGGGTTTTATATAAATGACAAAACAAGAACAAATTACATTAGTACCTGTTTCGCAGGAAGAGCTAACAATAGTTAAAGCAGAATTACAAGAGGCGTTCATGAAAGGGTTACAAGATAGTTTCTTAGAGGAGGAAGATCCAACAGAAATGGGGCCACTCCCGTCTGATGAGGATATTGAGCATTCGCTTACTGCAAAAGAGTCGATCGTGCGCCAACTCGTACAAAACGGCGAAAGAGTAGGTGGGGTAGTGTTAAAAATTAATAAAGAGACGCAGCGTAATGAAGTGGACTTCCTCTATACGAAGGCAAGTGCTCACGGAAAAGGAATCGGCACAAAGGCGTGGGAAGCGATAGAAGCGGCGTTCCCTGAGACGAAGGTTTGGGAGTTGCACACACCATATTTTGAAAAGCGTAATATTCATTTTTACGTCAATAAATGTGGCTTCAAAATTGTTGAGTTTTATCACCAAGGTAATCCCGGCCCGAATATCGGAGTGGAAGAGCCTGAATCAGATGAAGAATATGAATTTTTCCGCTTTGAAAAAGTCATGTTTATAGAAAGTAGTGACGTATAATGCAAGGAAAAGTGTCGCAGCTTTGGACGCTGATGAATCGCAGTCAAATTGCGAAGCGACAGTTAGTCTTTCTACTTTTTATTAGCTTAATAGAGGTCGCAGCAGGACTTGTTGTGCCACTTATGACAATGAAGCTAATAAATCAAATTTCAGGAGCCGGCTTCGCGGTGACTTCGCTTTTACCGGTCATTGGGATTTTGATTACTCAAGCAATTTTCAGTGCCATTGCTTTTTATATGATGCGTCGCTTAGGTGAACAAGTTGTCGCAAATTTACGGACAGAAGTGTGGGAGCATATGCTTCATTTACGCTTGTCGTATTACGATGCCCATGAATCAGGCGAAACGATGAGTCGTATTACACAAGATACAAATGTCGTGAAGGAATTTGTGACAGAGCAGTTCGTGTCGTTTGTGTCAGGACTGTTCGCAATACTTGGTGCGGTTGTCATTTTACTATGGATTGATTGGAAAATGACGCTACTTTTGCTCATTGCCGTACCACTGACAATTTTTGTGACGTATCCGTTAGGTGAAAAAATGTACGGACTCTCGAAAGCAAATCAAGATGAGCTTGCACATTTCGGCGGACGTTTAGGCCGTATTTTATCGAACATTCGCCTTGTGAAAGCTTCTCAAACAGAGCAGCAAGAGTTAACTGGTGGAAGAGATCAAATACAACAATTATATAAGTTTGGACTAAAAGAAGCGAAAATAGTCGCAGTCCTTACACCACTCATGACATTACTAATGATGGTCGTACTCATTGCGATTTTTGGATACGGAGGCACACAGGTTGCTTCAGGTGCCATTACTTCGGGTGAACTCGTGGCCATTATGATTTATTTAGTACAAATAATTATGCCGTTTACGCAAATGGCGACGTTCTTTACCGATTTACAAAAAACACTTGGTGCGACAGAGCGTATTGAAGAAGCACTCAATGAGAAACGTGAAGTACAAGATGGGAAACAGGTACCTGCCACACCACAACCTATCCATTTCCAAAACGTATCGTTCAAATATAATGAAAAGTACGTATTAAATGGCATGACATTTACATTAGAACCGAATGAGACGGCTGCCTTTGTCAGCCAAAGTGGCGGTGGGAAAACGACGATATTTTCACTAATTGAGCGTTTTTATGACGTTACATCGGGTGCAATCTTGTACGGCGACCATAACATTGAGCAATTTAACTTAACGCAATGGCGTGGGCTATTTGGCTATGTCAGTCAAAATGCACCGTTACTAAATGGAACGATTCGTGACAACGTCATCTACGGTACGAATGGAGCAAGCGAACAAGAGGTACTTGCCGCATTACAAGCAGCCTATGCCTATGATTTTGTCATGCAACTGGACAAACGCCTCGATACAGAGGTTGGGGAAGGAGGTATTAAGCTTTCAGGTGGACAAAAACAGCGTATTGCGATTGCTCGTGCGATTTTAAGAAATCCGAAAATCTTATTACTTGATGAGGCGACATCGAACTTAGATAACGAATCAGAGCGCGAAGTGCAGCTTGCCCTTCAAACGTTAACGAAAAATCGGATGACGATCATCATCGCCCATCGATTATCCACGATTACAAGTGCAGATCAAATCCTTGTCTTTGAAGAAGGACGACTGTCAGGTCAAGGCACACATGAAGCCTTACAAAAAAAACATCCGTATTATCAACAGCTTTGGCGTAATGGTCGTTTGACTGAAGAGTAAAACATTATAATGACTAATAAAATGGGAGTGGGATAGAACTAAATTCCACTCCTTAAATTTTGATGATTGCAAATCGATCAGCCTCTAAATAACAATAAACGACCTATTTATTTCACTGGCTAAAAACCTCTTGTTCTAGTCTCTTCTTCTAACTCCCTCTAAGATTTTTCACAGAATATTATCTTGCATCCTTCAATGAAATTTAAGAAAGGTTATCAAAAAACTAGTAAAGGTAGGACAAGGTTGAATTACTCTTTTCAACGAGAATCTACTCATTAGGATTTTACTTATGGGACTTTAAGTTTTCAAACCATCGTTTGGCAGGATAGTTGCATAATTAAGCGAATTATAATTAATAGAAGAAAAAATGGTAAATTAAATTCACTTGGGGGAAATGAAATTTGAAACAAACCATTTATATACTTAGACATGGAGAGACTGAATTAAATTTAAAAGGCCGATATCAGGGAGAACTGGATTCACCACTAACGGCTGATGGCATTGAACAAGTAAAAAATAATGCAAAATTGCTAAAGGTGCTTATAGACAACCCAAGGGAGTGGGAGTTTTTTTCGAGTCCATTAGGAAGAGCGCAGCAAAGCACTGATATAGTATGTGAAGTTTTAGGTTATGACAAAAGCAAGGTTATATTAGAAGATAGATTAAAAGAGGTCACTGTTGGTAAATGGGCTGGATTAACAACAAAAGAAATTGAAATGTCCTGGCCGGAACTTATGGAGAATAGTAATAATTATAATTGGTATTTTAATTCACCTAATGGAGAAAGTTACGATTCGGTTGTAATAAGGATATCTGAATGGCTGTATTCTATCCGGAATAAGGAAAAAGTGATAGTGATGTCTCATGGGCTTACTGGTAGAGTATTAAGAGGCTTTTATCAAGGTTTAACAAAAGATCAAGCATTATCTTTAGATGTATCTCAGAATACATTTTTTAAACTATCTGATAAGAAAGAAGAAAGCTTTTGTTCAGAGTATGATGATTTTTATTAATTAATACTTATTATCCTTATTATATACGAGTAAAAAATAGTCATTTAATTAAGATGAAATAATGTTTGCTAAATCTTCAAGTTTAGCTTTAAATGCATAGCATATCTAATAGACAAAGATAGAAAAATGGAAATTAGGTGGGAGAAAGTGGACATAACAACGGAAAGATTAATAATTCGTAAATTCACATATGATGATTGGCAAGCTGTCCATTCGTATACAGGGGACGCTAATGTAATGAAGTATATCCCAGAGGGTGTTTTTTCGGATGAAGATGCGAAGAAATTTGTAATTGAAAATAGTAATGAAAATGCAAGGTGTTTTCCTGTGTTGTTGAAGAATGACCGAACATTGATCGGTCATATTGCGTTTCACAAATATTTTGGTGAACATACATATGAGATTGGTTGGGTGTTCAATCCTAAATATTATAATAAAGGGTATGCATCTGAAGCAGCACATTCTGTATTGAAATATGGTTTTGAGAAAATGAAATTACATAGGATTATAGCGACTTTTCAGCCTGATAATATTCCCTCATATCGAGTTATGGAGAAAGTAGGTATGAGAAAAGAAGGTTTTTTCAAGAAATGTATTCGGCAAGGGAATGAATGGTGGGATGAGTATTATTATGCACTCTTAGATGAGGAGTGGAAATATAGCTTATTCAACTAACAGGGGCGTTAGAGCCTTAAAAAGCCGTCAATTGGCGGCTTTTTCAATGTATGATTCTTAATATGATCATACATTTAAAACTCAGATAAAAAATACCCTTATTTAACTAACGGGACAGGTTAGCGCAATTAGGAAAATTTATTATGAACATTAAATTAAAAGGCACATAAAAAATCAATCTAAGAAGAATCGATTTTTTATGTGCCTTTATGAATATTAAGAGATATTTTTTGTTTATATCCCAAAGGTTATTGTAATAATCCAATAAAAATCCAATTGGGTACTTAAATGGAATAATTCTTAAAAAAACAGAATAATAACTGAGTTTCATTAAAAGAAATACTTTCTCATTCCATTTGTGAATAGTGGAAGGGACTTGGTCACTAGCTCTTCTGCTGAAATAGGTCTTCCATTATTATTCCACGTGTATGTTGCTCCGTAGATACTCCAACTCAGTATAGTAGATAGGGTCGTTACCAATTGTTTATCCTCTAACACAATGGTATTTTTAGTTTCTTTTAGCACAAGATCAGCTATTAGCTTCTGTAACTCTTCTTTAATTTTGCTTTCTATAATAGTTCCTAAAGAATTATAACCTTTATGGCATAAGTCGCTTAACTCTTTATGGTGATCACACATGGCTAGAAAAATATTTTCAATGACTTCTTCATTGAATCCCTCGTGACCATTTAATCTTTTTTTCAATTTGTCTGTAAAAGTATTAGTGATTGTAGAATGTAATAAGTCAAACTTATCGTCAAAGTGCGCATAAAATGTAGCGCGGTTAATAGTAGCTTTTTCAGCAATATCACGTACCGTTATTTGGTTGAAGTCTTTTTCGCTAGTTAATGAAATAAATGCGTCTACTATCAATTGTCTTGTACGAAGTATTCTCGGATCATTTTTTTCCATATCGTTTTTCTTCTCCTTATGGGGCTACATAATGATGTTTTAAAACGACAATATAACGGAAGTGTTATGTAAACAACTTATTAGCCATTTTGATGGTTGTTAATAGTTCTATTTCAGAATATCATAACTTATACAACTAGTGTTGCCTAGATTACAAGTGTTGTTTTTAAAACCCAAAATGGTTGTGCTTAGTTTAAATCGTAGAAAATAAATAATACATTAATCAATTTAGGGGAGAAAACTTTAAAAATAAGGAGAATCAAAAGATGAAAGTAGAGATTTGGTCAGATTTTGCCTGCCCGTTTTGTTATATTGGCAAACATAACTTTGAAATAGGATTAGAACAGTTTGAACATAAAGAAAAAGTAGAAGTTGTATTTCGTAGTTTTCAATTAGATCCATATGCGAAAAAAAATACAGGTATGGATATCCATCAAGTCTTATCTTCCAAGCATGGTATCCCATATGAAAATGCAAAAGAAATGAATAATAATTTGAAACAGCATGCGAAAAAGGTGGGGTTAGATTATCAATTAGATACAATGATTCCTACGAATTCATATGATGCACTTCGACTTTCGTATTATGCAAAAGAGAATGGGAAGATGAAGGAATATATGGATCGAATTATGAAGGCTTACTTCACGGATTCACTAGATATCGGTGACCCAGCAACACTTGCCCAACTTGTAAGTGAGTTAGGTCTTAATGCCAACGAAACTTTGGATGTTTTAGCAAATGATAAATATAGCGAGAATATTACAGCCGATAAAGCCGAAGGAACAAAAATTGGGATTCAAGGCGTTCCCTTTTTCGTAGTGGATAACAAATATGCCATCTCAGGTGCGCAATCTAACCAAGTATTTTCAGAAATATTACAACAGGTTTGGAATGAAGATTACGTGAATAATAAAGCTGAAGAGCAATCTGAGCCATCACTTGATAATTATTGTTCAGATGGAACATGTAAATTTTAATTTATGTTCAAAATAAAGTTAAGAATAAGATCATTTTGATTTTGCTAAAGATCAAAAGGCGATCACATAAGGCAGTATTCCATAATGACAAAATTTTCTTTAAAAAATGTGGAGCTATGGAGGAATAAAACTATGAAAAATATTGTAATTGTTGGTGCAGGACCTGGATTAGGAATGTCTATTGCTAAAAAGTTCGGACAAAATGGATTTCGTGTGGCGCTTATTGCCCGAAATAAAGAAAAGTTAAACCAACTGGTTAATGAATTAGAAGCATTAGGAGTTGAAGCAGTAGCATATCAAGCAGATATATTAAATAAAGCGGAAATTAGTTTAGCATTTGCAAAGATCAAAGAAAAATACGGATTTATTGATGTGCTTGAATATAGCCCTACTCCGAGTATCGATACAGTAGCAAATACTTTGGAAGTAACGGAAGAAAATGCATTTTACCAATTTCAATTCAATGTTATGGGTGCAATATCGAGTATTCGAGAAGTCCTTCCAGATATGTTGGATAAACAAGAAGGTGCTTTATTATTTACGACGGGTGCTGCCGCAATCAATCCAGTACCAATGATGGGTAATGTCGGAATTGCTGTTTCTGGCCTTCGAAATTATATATTAAATTTGAACAGTGAATTAAAGGACAAGGGTATTTATGCTGGGCATGTTTCGATTGGTATCTGGATGCAGCCGAATTCAGGAGTGCAAGACAAAATCGCTGACATTTGGTATGACATGTATACCAAAAGAGATCGAGTTGAAGAATTAGTTACTGATGATAATGTGTCATAAAAGCAACCTTTCGTTGGAAATATTGTGTATTGTGAATAAATACACTTAAACTATCCGGTGCTTTAGTTGAAGAACTGGTAACGCTGCTTTCTTTTGAAAGTGGCTTTTTTTTTGGTGGTAATAGCAACAACCTATACGAAAACAGCCTAAATAAAAATTATGGAATGATCCACTCTTCTTATCGAAACTTGTAAACATAAATCTTTTCTGCAAGAAAGCATACAATCAAACCGATCGGTAGTGGTACCAACGAGCCAACTGATATGAAGAATCCACTTCCGTTCACGGTATATTCGTGATGGAACATTAACCAAGGAATAGTAAATAGGTGACCAAACAGGTAAAGCATTCCTGTCGTCCCTACAAATGAACCAAAGGTAACGATGAAGCTCTTTAATTTCATATAAAACGCCTCCGAAATAGCAGACCTTTAAACGCGTGGTAATATTATACAATTTGTTTCGCCGATAGTAACAGTCATTTAGAAAGGCTCTGTTCGCAGAGTTGTTTCTCTAGATACCTTATCTTATTTAATTAACAGGGAGGTTAGTTAAATAAGAATTACTTAAGAAATTAAATAAATAATTGAAATACATTTTTTATTGTGATACATTTATTGGAAATGAGAGGTGGACAAAATGTTATCATTTTTGAATGATTTTTCCCTGTCACAATTACATCATCATAACAAGTAGTCTTGCTATTCGATTTTTATAAATCGTATATAGGAAGGCTATTTATCATTGAACCGCATTGATTAAGTTTTAGAACTTTAATCAACGCGGTTTTTCATTTTTAAACAAACAATTGGAGGTAAAAAGATGAAAAAGATGGATTATCAAAATGTAAAGGGAACACAAGATTATTTACCACACGCAGAAGTAGTACGAAGTAATATTAGGAGAACATTAGAAGATGTTTTTATCCAATATGGGTGTAAACCTCTAGAAACGCCAATTTTAAACTATACAGAATTAATGGCTTCTAAGTATGGAGGGGGTGCTGAAATTTTAGAGGAAATGTATACCCTAACAGACAGAGGAGAAAGAGATTTGGCATTGAGATACGACCTAACGATCCCATTTGCAAAGGTAGTTGCAATGAATCCAACAATGAGGATGCCTTTTAAAAGGTATGAGATAGGTAAAGTATTCAGGGACGGTCCAATAAAAACTGGAAGGTTCCGTGAATTTACTCAATGCGACGTTGATATTGTGGGAGTTAAATCTCAAATAGCTGAAGCAGAATTAATGATTATGGCATTGGATGCATTCCACAAACTCAATTTAAAGGTAAATATTCAATATAACAATCGAAAATTATTAACTGGAATGCTTCAAGTGTTTAAAACATCAGATGATAAAATTAATAAAGTAGTATTAATACTTGATAAACTTGAAAAAGTTGGATTAGAAGCGGTTACTTCGGAGCTTAGTGAACAGGGGCTGCCGCCTTCAACAGTAAAATTAATTAAACAGTTTTTGACCGATAAAAATAATACGAGTTATAGCTACTTTGAACCCTTTTCTGCACAAAGCGAACAGGTTAAACAAGGTTTAGAAGAATTAAAAGAACTGGAAACATATTTGGAATTCCTTGGTGTCAATAGCCAATGTATATTTAATCCATTTTTAGCCAGGGGATTGGAAATCTATACGGGTACTATTTATGAGATTTTTTTATCTAATAAAACAATTAAGTCAAGCATTGGTAGTGGGGGAAGATATGACAATGCTATCGGCGGACTTATCGGAACAAATGAGAACTTTTCTACAGTTGGAATATCATTTGGTTTAGATGTTATATATACTGCTTTAAATATAACGAAGGAACAAATCTTAGAAAATCCTATTGTGGACTTTTATATAATCCCAATAAATACTCAAAAAGAATCATTATTAGTGGCAAGACATCTAAGAAATAAAGGCTACAAGGTTGAGTGCGAAATGGGGAACAAAAAGATTGGGAAAGCCTTAGATAAAGCAAACAAGGAGAAATTTCGTAACGTTATCATAATTGGGGAAGATGAAGTGAAAAACAATCAATTTAAAATCAAAGATATGTTCTCTGGCGAAGAAAGAATTGAATCTTTTATTTTTAATAAATGATGAATATGAAAATTTCTTCTTTAACTAAATCATCTAAAAAGCTTCAGTGATCTTCAGCAATCGGGCTCGAATCTTTAATATAATTGCTGTTCTTTATGAACTAAATGGGCATTTTAGTGGAAGAAGGATTCTCATAAAAAGGTGTTGAATTGGTCTTTATCTATCATTAAAAGAAGGAGTTATTTACATTGAAGTATGAACAACTTGAAAGAGCAATTGAATTAAGAAAAGATGATAAAAAGAAAGAATCAAATCAAATACTTTTAAAATTGGTAGAGGATTATCCTGATAATGCGTTTGTTAACTACCAATGTGCTTGGAGTTTTGATGTTTTAGGAGAAGAATCGAAAGCAGTTCCCTATTATGAAGAGGCTATTAAGCAAGGGTTATCTGGAGAAGATTTAGAAGGAGCAATATTAGGGCTAGGGAGTACGTATAGAACATTAGGAGAATATGAAAATTCAAAAAGTATATTCCTAAAAGGTTTGGAGTTATTTCCAAACAATAGAGCGATTCAAGTATTTTATACAATGACCTTATATAATCTAAATGAGAATGGAAAAGCAATGGAGATTTTAATAAACATCTTGTTAGATACCACAACAGACTCTGAAATATTGAGTTATAAAAAAGCAATTAATTTTTATTCCGATAAATTAGATGAAATATGGAAATAGTTTGTGAAAATCACACTTCAACTATCAGGGGCGTTAGTGCAAGGAGACATTTTAAATTGAAGGAATATTCGGTCTGCTAATCTAAGGGGGGCATGATTAAGGCAGAAGAATGTTAAAAATGCTAAATATCGGAGGTAGAAATGCGTAGTGGGACGTATAATAAATCATTTTGACGATGTTTTAAAAAATGTAAAAGCTACAGCTAAACAAGTGGATTGTACGGGTGCAGGTGTCATGATAATACATAAAAATGAAGTCGTGCTAGAGGAATATTGGGGAAAGCAATCCAACCACCGAAATGCTCCTCCTATCAATAAAAATACACAATTTCATGTTGCTTCTGTTCGGAAGTCTTATATAGGATTTGCGATAGCATATGCGGTGCATTATGGCTATATTGCATCGATTGATGATCCTGTTTTGAATTATTTTCCGGTTTATACAAAGAACATTTATGCTGGTGTTACAATTCGACATCTTTTAACTCATACACATGGCTTAAGGCTAATAAATAACCAAGTAGTATATGAATTTGAACCGGGTACTAATTGGGCATATCGAGGAGCAGGAATTGAACTCCTGACGGACATCGTAAAACGAGCTACTGGAAAAGACGTTGCAACAATCATTAATGAACATGTCATTAAGCCTTTGCAATTGCAAGAAACCGGCTGGTACGGAGAAATGCAACAAAACTTCGTTGAAGTCATTCGTTCCGAAGACGATCCAGCATGGTATACAAGTGGAGTAACAGACGGTAGTAAAATGAATATGTATGTTTCTATTCGCGATTTAGCCAAATGGGGGCTACTTCATCTAAATAGAGGTAAATGGCAAGGCGAACAAATGGTAGTACCTGAAATATTCGAATGCCTTACAAGCATACAGAGTCCTGAAAAACTGCATAATAAAGCTCCAATAAACGGCTATCTATGGTTCGTACAGAAAGAAGAATCTAGCAATCGTGACAGAATGGAAATCGGACAAAAGGTCCCGAAATATTCATATCAAATGTTAGGTTATACAGGTGTTACCTTGCTAGTCATTCCTAAGTATGATCTCGTTGCCGTTCGCGCATTTAATAGTTTCGGCTCACCACTTGATTTTGATTATTTAGAAGTTGTTCGAAGTTTTGGAGACACAGTAATGCGCTGTTTACATAAGTCAGAAAATGATAGGGAATTAGGTAAAGAAGCATTGAAATAAATCTCCATATATTTAATAAACTGACAGAGTGCTTTAGCGCCATAAAAAGGCCACCAGTTGGCGGCATTCTGAGTGTATGATTCTTAATATAATCATACATTCAAATTCAAGTAAAAAAATATCCTTATTCAACTATCGGGGCAGGATAGCTTAAGTACATTTCTTCATAAAGTAGAAAAGCTGATCTTCCACATTAGGAAAATCAGCTTTTTTATTACCTATCGTCTAAAAAACATCAAAAAACACAATTAAGATGGTGAGGCTTTACAAGCCGATGGAAGACTATGCTTTTGTTCTTTCCGCCAGATTAGTAATCGACTCAATATCTTGTTCGGTTAATAAATCTAAAAAATACTTGCGTATTGCCACGGAAACTACAGGGCGGGCCTCATCCAATGCTAATTTTCCCACCGAAGTAATGATTACCTGGACTCCTCGCTCAGTTTCTATTGGTTCCCTTAAAACGAGTCCACGCTTTTCCATTCGCGTTAAATGATGGGATAATCGACTCTTGGTCCAATCCAACGAGTCTGCTAATTCTTGTTGGCGTAGTCTACCATAAAGATCCAATCGGTCTAATATACCAAAGTCACCCTCCGATAGCCCAGTTTTCTCGAACATGTCTTTTACTACGCTTCCAAAAATGTTCTTATAAGAACTTTTCCACATATGCCATATTTGCATTTCTTCTTTACTTATCATTTTTTTGTTCATAAATGGAGTATATCACTGTTGACGTGTCAACCACAAGGTGGTAAAGTGTACCTAGGTTGACACGTCAACCTAAAGCGGAATGGGTGATATGTTAAAAGAATTTATCCTTAACGACGAAAGTAGTTTACAGAAAGGAGAGTTTAACATTGCATAATAAACCAGTCGCCTTGGTTACTGCTGCCAGTGATTGGTCTTCAAATCTCAAAGAATCTTGCGGCACACGGATTCACTGTCCTTGTGGGATCACGAAATTTTGAAAAAGAGAAAAAGGCTGCAATTAGCTTTGGGGCAGATGCACGGGCCATCCACCTTGATGTTACCGGCTTCTTCGTAAAGCACCTGCTATACGCATCGTCAACGTATCTAGTGGTTCAGGATCGCTGACACTCAACGCTGACCGAACAATTCGCATCGTGAAATGTTGGGTGCAGTTATAGCCCTTCAAATATTGCTCTTAATGCCATAATGCTTACTTTTGCTATTGAACTTTTAAGGTCAATGCGGAATGCCCGGGCTTTACTGCAACAGACCTCAACAATTTTGAAGGGACAGGAACAGTTCAACAGGTAGCTCGTCATCCGGTGAGCCTTGTTCTTCTTGATGAGAACGGTCCTACAGGCACGTTTTCGAATGTGAGGCATCAACTTCCATGGTGATGTTGGTAGTCTCTCGTTGATTTTAAAAAAGATTATCATTCATTTTTCAATAATTACAGAAGGAGTGAGTTATATAAATGGAATATATAAAACTCGGAAAGTCTGGCTTGGATGTTTCAGAACTATGTCTTGGAAGCATGAGCTTCGGAATACCTGAAAGAGGAAATGCGCCATGGTCACTAAATGAAGAAAAGAGCAGACCAATCATAAAAAAAGCTTTTGAATTAGGCATAAACTTTTTTAGTACTGCAAATATGTACTCTGACGGCACAAGTGAAGAGATTCTTGGACAAGCAGTAAAGGACTTCGCTCGCCGTGACGAAGTTGTAATTGCTACAAAATTATTCGTTCCGATGCGTAAAGGTCCAAATGCAATGGGGCTTTCCCGAAAAGCAATTATGACGGAAGTTGATAATAGCCTAAGACGCTTGGGTACAGACTACATCGATTTGTATCAAATCCATCGATGGGATCCTAACACACCGATTGAAGAGACAATGGAGGCACTACATGATCTAGTTAAGGCAGGAAAGGTAAGATATATCGGGGCATCCTCCATGTCAGCTTGGCAGTTCGCAAAAGCCCAACATGTGGCGGAACGCAACGGTTGGACTCGTTTCATTTCAATGGAAAATAGACTTAATTTGCTTTATCGAGAGGAAGAAAGAGAAATGCTGCCTTTTTGTAAAGATGATGGAGTTGGCGTTACGCCATATTTACCTTTTGCTGCAGGTCGATTAACTCGAGATTGGAATGAGCAGACCTCTCGATCAGAGAATGACCAAGTGGCAAAGGCCCTGTTTACCAAGACAGAAGAAGCCGATCGTAAAGTGGCTGAAAGAGTGGCAGAGGTTGCTGCGAATCGAGGTATTCCACGCGCACAGGTCGCACTTGCATGGTTGTTACAAAAGGAAGAGGTCACAGCACCGATAATTGGGGCGACCAAGATAAGCCATCTCGAAGATGCAGTGTCGGCTTTAACCGTTAAATTGACATCTGAAGAGATTAAGAGTTTAGAAGAACTTTATGTACCACATCCATTGGTGTAAATACACAACTGCGATTAGACTGAACACTCAAAAGGTGTTCGCCCTTTTTTATATTTTCTTTCTTAATCTCTCAGGATAAACATTAGCACTCTTGTGTAATAAAAGAACTATAAAAAGGGCTAATTTGTGAAGGAATACAAACTGTGGCGTTAGTGCCTTAGAAAGCCGTCAATTGGCGGCTTTTTCTGTATGATTCTTACACTAATCATACATTCATATTCCAGATAAAAAATACCCTTGATTAATTGTCGGGGCCGGGTAGAAGGAACTTCCTTTGGTAATATAGAATTCAATAAAAGGATAATAATAAGTGGATTACGCTTATGTGTTTCAATAATATATTAATACTTTAAACTCACATAATTTAGAGGCGAAAGAGAACTTTAAAAAAATAATTTAAAAGGGTTGATTAACAAGGAAGGTAGGAACAGTGATGATATTGTGGTTTCAAAATTTACCGAAGATAAGTCTGGATTTGTCAGAATGGAAACCTTTCATTAGGAATGATTGGTATCGGAAGCATTATATGAAGTTCGTTTACCTATTAATGGTTATTTATTTTCTTGTACCGTATTGGTTCTTCAAGGGGAACTTCAATCATATAACAAAATTCCCTCTTATTTTAATAATTTTATTGGTTTTTTTAATACACGAAGCCCTTCATATTCTTGTAATAAACAATAAAGGTGACATGAGCTTAACATTCAGAGGAATATATTTTTGGCTCAATACAAATGCAATTCTTTCTAAGAAAAGATTTTTGGTCTTTATGAGCCTACCTTTCATAGTATTATCGGTAATCCCAGCTATCACTTCGTCCTTTGTATCTGGTGATAGCAAAGCCCTCATTTTATTTATTAGTTGGTTCAATTTGATAATCTCTTCTTCCGATATTATTAATTCATTATTAATCTTACTTAAACCAAATAAATCTGTGTTTTGCAGAGGCTACTACAGAGTAAAACCGTCATAAAATCTAGCCCATATCCGCTTTTTTTATTCCTAAAGAAAGATTGTGAAGTAATGTACTTAAACTCTAGGATGTTTTAGTTGAAGAACTGGTAACGCTGCTTTCTTTTGAAAGTGGCTTTTTTATTTGGTGGTATTAGCAACAATCTATACGAAAACAGCCTAAATAAAAAATATGGAATGAACCACTCTTCTTATCGAAACTTGTAAACATAAATCTTTTCTACAAAAAAGCATACAATCAAACCGATCGTTAGTGGTACCAACGAGCCAACTGATATGAAGAATCCACTTCCGTTCACGGTATATTCGTGATGGAACATTAACCAAGGAATAGTAAATAGGTGACCAAACAGATAAAGGATTCCTGTCGTCCCTACAAATGAACCAAAGGTAACCATGAAGCTCTTTAATTTCATATAAAACACCTCCGAATTAGCAGACCTTTAAATGTATGGTAATATTATACAATTTGTTTCGCCGATAATAACAGTCTTTTAGAAAATAGTCACTTTAAAAGAAATCAATTTGTACTGAAGGGGGTGATAGGTTCATCTCCTTATTCAAACAATTATTCAGGATCTTTTTTAGTACTTTCTTTTCAGACCCATTCTTTAGACCCTTAGATAACTCATTTGTGGAAACCCTTGGTATCACTGGGTTTCGAGACAATCGAAAATATGGTTTACAGCTATGGGTCACTATCCACATACATAATCCACAACTCACAGGCAACAAGCCAATATTAACAACCAATCATACACAATCCACAGGTGGGCTCCTTTAATTCACAGCCAAGTATTTTTATCCACAGACGCTTTAGAAGACACAAAAAAGAGAGCATATCGGCTCTCTTTGGGCTGACTTATGATAGGGAGAAAAAAGGCAGGGGAAAAAACACTAGCCTAATAAAGGTAGTGTGGGTTCAAGAGGAGCATGCGGAAATAACATCGAGTCGTTCTCGAAGAATTGCGAAATAGGATTGGATGGTCTCCTTTTTCTTTGTGAATGGATAGAGCTGGGTGGACGGTGCCACCGCAGCATTCCCGAATTTTCCGATTAAAGCGTGTAGCTTGTCCAATTGATCATATGTATCATTTCTAAGAGAGATGATATAGTCTAATGCAGACCTTTTTTGGGCGTGACTCTTTTTCGTTGTGGAAATTTCCCCTTCCGCTTCAACTTCCTCGGTCACCATCTTGACGCGGGAAATGAGCCAATCCTCGCACCAGCCATTCAGTATCGTGTGGATGAAGTCAGCTTGCTGGAACTTCAGGCGGATTGGTTCGACATGATGGCTCACTTCCATATAGTTCACTTCACGTCCAAGCGCCTTCTCGGAAATCTCTTTATGAAAATGTTCGCGGTCAAGGAGGGATTTGATTGATTCCGCCCTGTGGGCATACTTCGCCATTTGTTCTAACGTTTCATTATAAACAATCGTGCTTAAATAGGCCGATGCCTGTTTTGGCTCAGTTAGGAGCTGTTTGTTGGCTTGCAGAGCCTTACCGAACTTCTTGAGCGCTTGCGAATAAACGAAGCGTGCGAGGGTCAGCAGTTCCTTTTGCGTTTCGCTGGGAGTATCCGCTTTCTTGGCATCTTTAAGAAACGAGCGGAAAACGTATTTTCCGACCCGTTCTAGTTCCATGCAAACGCCATCGCTAATATGGCCGGTGAAGCCCGAATCGAAAATCGTCCGGCGCAATCCTGCCCGCTCGGCACGGTTTTCCCGAAAATCTTCAAGTGTTCCTTCTTTGAAGGTAAACACAACGGCTTCTTTTTTGGAAAAAGTCTTGCATGTGAAAGAAATGTTTACTAGGTCGAATAAGCCAGCCCTATAGATTGCCTCAATCGATTCCAACAGACGCTGCCTAGTGAAAAGGGGATTGGGTTCCGAGACGATTTCCTGATAATCGAATATCACCTCTTCCGACTTCGAGACCGACATCCGATAAGCGCCCATCAGCAACAGACGTTTGGCCGAAATCGTCAACCCTTTGAATGCATCACGGTAAAAGAAGCAATATTTCTTGCAATAGCGGTCGGTTTTCCTATTAAAGCCCAGGTTACTTGTTGGACCAAGGTTGAACTTATACAACATCTCACCATCTTGTTGTACGGGCACGAATATCTGGGGGAGCTCTCCTTTTGGCGATGTGAAATTCCTGACGATCTGTTTCATGTATTTTTCCGAAGTGCCCACGCCATTTGCCATCATATGAAGCGGACTTTGAATGACCCCATCCCAATCACTATGCAGCAAGGAGTACAAACACGTATCAAATTCTGTGGAAGATACATGTTTCAATAAATAGTGGTACGTTTCTTCATAAATCATACGGTTTCGTCTCCTTTTGTGGCTGCCTTCATCAGTAGGGCAGGGTTTAGTAATTCATCCAAAATGCTTCTTCATCTTCACGCATGACAATATACTGTTCATAACAGATGCTGTACCATTTCGTTTTGTTCATCTTCGATGGGTTGTAATTTTCCGAAACGAGGCAGCCGTCTTTTTCAAGACTGAGAATGGTCCGCTTGATGGTGGCCTCTGACCAGAACGGTAGCGATAGGTATGGACGATCCAATCCCTCCCGTCCCGTTCCACTCCGCATGTCTCAATCAAGGTGTGGAGGTGTGCCAACATCACTGCCTTTGATAAGCCAATCGTTTCGGCCAAATCAGGATTGAACCCCGAGCTATATTCCTGATCTAGTAACGTTTCCAATTCCATTATCATCCCTCCCGTATGTTTGGACTGAACCTTTCGAGGATTCAAGTTGTGTGTATCGAACGGAACAATCTTCACTGTCTATATAAACCTTAAGACGGAAAAAGTAGCATGTCTGAAAAAATAATTTTAGAAAGGAATAGGGTAGAAGGAGAGGGGAATCGATTGTGTTAAAAAAGAGAAGAGATAGGTGAGTGCATTCAGTGGTTTTTATATAAATCATGATCGTGCCATGCCAGCTATTAGGTACCATTACCTTTAAATAGGAGGGGAATGTATTGAGCTTAGTTACTTGGTTTGCCGTCGCCATTGGCACAGCTGTCGCAATAGGTTTATTCGGAAGAGTGAAAAGGAAAAAATAAAACCGTTTCTTCATTTGTCTTGCCTTCTTTGATAGGATTTTTATGTTGTTTACTTTTCGGATCCAGAAGTTTTTGTGACACAAAAAGAAGCAGAAAATCCGTCATGACTTTTTCTTTTTAAAACGATAAAAAGAGAAAAAATCATTAAAATCAAGGATAGAGATGTGCGAAGAATCATGCATATATACCCTAAGGAAAAACTATCCAATAAAAGTGTTTACATCATCAAAAAACAGGAGTAACATAGCTGTAAATTAATCAATCATCTTGATCGCTGAATCCGTATGGAACGGGGAAACCAATTTTGTAGCAGCCAATTTTTGCTACTTGGGGTGAATCCTTCATTTGAAGGTAGGGTTACTTCTTGACCCGAATCCGACAGCTAACTTCGTAAGCGTTAAGGAGAGGATGGTGAAACTTGTGATCATGCAGTAGACCACGGGGGGCATCCCTTTTTGGTCTTTTTTTGTTTGGCTTTTTAGTCATTTTCTTTTTAAAAAAATTAAGATTAATAGAGACGTTAAAAGGAGAAAGGGTTTCGTATGAAATTAAAATATCGTCAGTTCAATCCTTCTCAACTACTTGTACTTGTATTTTTATTTTTTATCATTTTAGGTACAATTCTGTTGAAATTGCCTTTTTCAACAACCACCTTTGTTAGTTGGACGGATGCCCTTTTCACTTCAACATCCGCTATGACTGTGACAGGTCTTGCTGTAGTGGATACGGGTACGGCTTATACCACTTTCGGACAATTAGTGATTCTCATGCTTATACAAGTTGGTGGCCTGGGAATTATGTCTTTTGCCGTGCTTATTTTCATGGTGTTAGGAAAGAAGATAGGGTTTAAAGGAAGGTTAATTATTCAACAGGCTTTAAATCAGACGGCTCTAGGAGGGGTCATCAAATTAGTTAAAAATCTATTTTTATACTCCTTTACTATTGAAATCATTGCCATGTTGATCTTGGCTATAAGGTGGGTTCCGGAGTACGGATGGGGAAAAGGGATGTATTATAGCTTTTTCCACTCCATATCCGCTTTTAATAATGCCGGATTCTCTATATGGTCTGACAACTTGATGGGGTACGTAGGTGATCCAATAGTAAACCTTGCGATATCGTTTCTGTTTATCCTAGGGGGAATAGGTTTTACTGTTTTATACGATATCTGGGATAAACGTAGCTTCAAGAAATTAAGTCTCCACTCAAAACTGATGCTGGTTGGTACTTTTGTTCTGAATGTTTTGGCTATGCTTGTCGTTTTCTCTATGGAATACCATAATCCTAATACGTTCGGGACAATGTCTTCATTAGGTGACAAGCTTTGGGCATCGTACTTCCAAGCAGTAACTACGCGAACGGCTGGATTCAATACCCTCGATATTGGCAATTTACATGAAGCAACGATTACATTCATGTTGCTATTAATGTTCGTCGGGGCTGGGAGCGCCTCAACGGGTGGGGGAATCAAGCTTACAACGTTTTTGGTGATTATTTTGTCAGTCTTAACCTTTTTGAGTGACAAAAGGCAGATCACCATAGGAAATAGGGCAATAAAGGAAACCGTAATTGTCCGGTCCCTTGCTATAACTACAATAAGTATTTTATTTATTTTCTTAAGTACATTCATTTTAAATATTACAGAGCCAGAGCCGTTTCTAAAAATATTATTTGAAGTGATTTCAGCTTTTGGAACAGTGGGTTTGTCTATGGGAATCACTGCAGACCTTTCGGATTTAGGTAAAATCATCATCGTATTTATCATGTTTCTAGGCAAATTAGGTCCTTTAACATTAGCCTTTTCTCTAGCAAAACCTAACCAAGAAATAATCAGATATCCAAGCGAAGATATCTTAACAGGTTAAAGGGAATTTACTTATTGAAAGAAAGGGTATTTCTTCCTTGAAGTCACGAATGTGAGAAATGCCGCGATGGTACACATAAAAAAACTGCACGCTCATTGTTAGAGACACCTAACAATGGAGCGTGCAGTTTTTTATTGAATGTATTCTTTAAATTTCCCCTTGTTGAATCCGTCCGATTAACTCCTCAAGCCAGGATATGGTGTGATCTGTTCTGGAAGAAAAGTATTCACCTAAATAGTCCACAAGCTTATCTTTATCTTGATCTTTTTTCATCTTCATCTGTTTTTCGAAATCCGCAATTAGCTCCCACTTTGCAATTAGCTTCTTTTTGTTGTTTTTCAGGATTTCGACTACCTTATCACGGTCTACATACTTGATGTTTGCTAAACCTACGACCGTCTCACCGATGGAACCTGCATTTTCAAACATCTTATAGATTTTATTCGGTAGTTCTTCGCGACCTTTAGCCGTAATACCGAATACTTGTTTATCTGGTCGATGTTCTTCTTTTATGATTTCCACTATCTCGATTAAGCCTTGTTTGACTAACGAATCAAAATGATAATACAGTTTACTTTCTGTCAGCCCACCTAGTTGATCGAAGGGTATGGGATCAGAAAGTTGCTTTTTTAACTTATAAGGATAATTGTTATCCTCCATCAGTTTGCTCAATATGAAAACTTGAATGGGCATCATTTAGCTCCTTCAAAAAAGAATTATCCTTATTATAGCAAACTAAACGGACATTAAGCAGTCTGTGCAGTTTCCTTTTCAGGTTGTGTTACTTGGTTTTCCACAGGCACCTTTTTGTGAACGAATGCGACGATGAGAATATTGATGAGCATCGCACCTAGACCGACAGCGACCATGGACCAAATGAATGGAGCCGGGCTAATGCTGCCATAAAGGTTGGCAAAATATGCTTGCACTGAGTAGTACATTGGTGAAATGTGGCTCATCCATTCATAAGGTGCGTACATCATATCACGTGAAATCGTAGCACCATTCGCAATCGTTTGTGTTAATAAGATTGGGATGTTTAACACCATACCGCCATCGCCAACCAAGAAGACCATAATGGCTGTGAAGTTGAAACATACCATATAGTTTAGCATTTGTTGACCCAATGTACTGAAGAATAGATCTCCACTTGGTTCATTGACTAAATAGGCGATGCCTAGTGCAACGAGTGATGATACAACGGCAATCAATATAGCGGTCATTTGTACGTACATGAATAAACGTGTCTTGCTCGCTTTTCCACGACTTTGTCTAAATGCTGACACTAATTGCATCGCGCCAATCATGGCTCCAACATATCCAGCCATCGTTAAGAACATTGGCAGCATATTGTTATGCATACCATCCGGCACTTCATTGATGGTAACTAGATTTCCTGCATAAGCCGTTTCGATTTGTTTGGCCATTTCAGCCGCTTTTTCTTCTGGCAGATTGAAGTTCATCAATACGCCTTGAGCGGTTTGTTGTGAGAATTGTGTGCTCAACTGGTTGTTAATTTCCTTAACGATTGAAGTCATCGATGAAGAAACAACGGTAGAGCTCGCTTCATTAATCGTAAAGTCGATACTTGATGATGTTTCACCGCTTTGAATATCCGCCGAGAATGTTTTCGGGATGTGTACAACTAACGCTAAATCATTTTTATTTAAATCTTTTAACGCTTGTTTATTTGTCACATCTGTCTCAATTTCTTTAAACGGTAAGTTTTCCTTTAATTGACCGGCAATCTTTTCTCCGTATTCGCCTTTATCATCATTGACGATGGCAATCGGCAAATCATCGATATTCCCTGGGATCGCTGTATAACCAGGTAAGAAAATGCCTAGCATACATAGACAATAGAAAATACCCATGAAAATGGCAGCAATGGCACCTTGTGTTTTTAGGAAATGTTTAAATTTAAACTTCATTTGTCGCATCCATCCTTCTGTAGTTATATTTAAATTTAACTACTTTAATTAGAGTACTTTAATTAAATCGCTTTCTCAGTCTACTTGATTCCTTTTTTAAAGTCAATAAAAATTAACTATATAACCATAGGAGAAACTTTTTTAAATATAGGGTGGGTAGAGATACAGCTGTGTAAATGGATGGGGGGATATAAGTTCCGTTCGATAGTATATAATGGGATTATATGTAAATGTCGAGTTTGGGATAGGGGGAATCATGTTGAAAAGTAAAATCGTCTATATGACTTGTTGCCTGTGCCTCCTGGTGATTAGTGGCTGTACTTTAACCAACGTTCAAGAATCCGAGGAAACGGAAAAGGTGAGTGTGCCTGATAATACTCCGAGTTTAATGGAACATGATTTAGATGGAATTGATTGGACTCGGCAGGCTGTCGAATTTAATACGGCCACGGGCGACAAGCTGTTCGGTAACGAAAACCGACTTGCCTTCATTGGTCCGGCATTAAAGGCGAATAAAGTGAACAAATGGCTCTGGCATTTTTGGGGTATAGAAAAGAGTGAAGCGACATTTGTTGGGTATAAACGGAACACTTCCAAGATATGTCCGGTGTTAAGCGATGGGGAATGGTCGAGAAGCTTGACTGGTAGCACCGGGGTTAATGGAGCGGAAATGAGTATGCCTTCGAATGTCATGTTACCGGAAGCAGGTGAATGGGCCATTTTGGTTTATTCGGATGGAGAATTATTTGATACATTGGTGGTGGATGTGAAGGAGAAATGATTATCGGTAACAGGTGTGGCTGGTAAAAAGAGGATCGTCTTTTGAATTTCATGTGATATCGTATAGATAGTGCCACGGAAGGAGTGGATTGTTTGGTATACATGGGACGCTATCAAAAACTACCATTGATTCTCTTGCTAGCAATCATGTCACCCACTTATTTTTTTGTATCCAATGGGTTTTTGTTGGCAATTCAATGTGGATTTTCCATCTTCATACTGCTTGCGATATTTATTCGGTATACATTGCAAATAGAAAAGGATGAGCTTATCTTTCAAACGTGCTTTCTATCCTTCTCTATCTATCAAAAATATATTAAGAAAAATCACATTGTAAAGATGAAGTTCGAGCGATTTGGGTGGAGTAAAAAGGGAGTCATTATAAAGAGGAAGAAAGGGGTGAACATTCGAATCGTTGATTTTACTCCTAAAACTGCTTTCCAAGAACTACATCACTTTGCTTCGAAAAATCACATTCCTTTTGTAGAAACCAAAGATTTTAAAAGACTTTAAGTCTGAAAATAAAAAGGCTAAACCGAAATCGAACGGGGTAGCCCTTGTTGAAGCAGGCCTTCATAAACTAAAGATTGAAGAGAGGGTTTTGTCTTCAAAGATGGTGGTTCGTTCCATCATCTTACCCTTCCTCCACTTACCGCTTTAAAAACACTCCGAAATTTAGAGGGTCGTTTTTTGTTTTCTCATCCATTGTGTCGCAACCCATTTTTCTCCAGTGATGACCGGTGCTCCACCATGTAAGGTTTGTTCATTTATGTTTTGATCGGAATAGAAATACTCGAAATAGACCGCCATTCCTTTTTGGGGGGATACGGAAAGATTTAGTTTAGGGAAGAACGTTTCTCCACCTTGTTCCACATCATTCAAGTACATGACGATTGTGCTAATTCTATTGTTTTTTGCTGCTTTACTGGTAGAGGCGAAAAAATCAAAGTGGGCTTTATACTCTTGGCCAGGAGTGTACTTAAGTATTTGAATGCCGTCCCCGTGCTCGACCGGTACATTCATAATAGAAGAAACTCTTTTCTCAATCTTGGTGATGAGGTCATTTTCCTTGTCTTGAAAATACATGCTACTACTTGTTCGCATTTCATTTACTTCGCGCGTATCGCCGATTTTAGAGCGATTCAGTTTATCTTTCGATAAGTTGATTAATTCGTCACATTCTTCGTCACTTAAAACATTTCCTAAAACTGCGATGAGCGGTTCTTCAAATCTTGCAACGATGGTCACTTCTCTATCTTCTGTATGAATGGTATTTCCCATATGATTAAAAATGGTCTGCTCTTTGTTAGCCAATGCATTCGCTCCCTAAATGATTTAATTACCAGAAAAAATCTGTTTGATATGGTTTTTTTTGCCTGATAATTCATGATTATATCACGAACCTTTCAGTTTTACCGTTATGAAAAGACCCCCATGCCAGATCTTTTTAGAATGGTTATTCTAAAAAGAGGCTTATGAGGGTGAAAAATAATGAATCATTTATAGGGTGTGAAGAAGGTGGCAATGGGTGAGCCACCAGATGACACCTTCTTCACAGGTGTAGAGATACTACTTTCAAAGGCTAGCTTTCACTCTAGTCTCCCAAGTAGCTTTCCTTAAAGAGAGCATTCCTTTACCCAATTTAACGATCCCCACAATCAAAAGGAGCAAAGGGAGTAGAAATAACAGATGTCCTATCCCTGGAGCAAACAATGTAACCGTAGACAAAGGACCTAATAGATAAGGGAACTCGATTAAAATGATCAGCGGGAGCAGCCAGAAAACGATTACGGTAAAAACCCCATCCAGGATCCGGAGAATTCTGTTTCCTTTACGTCGTCCAGGTTTGAAAACTCTATAGACTGTCCAGACAATCAGTGCCATGATGGCCAGTAAAATCAAATCAATCACGACATACTTCTTAAATGGTTGGGGAGTGGGAGTAGGCGGTTCTTCATGATGTACAAGCTTGTTCACTCCACTTATGATGGCGTCATATTCATTAAGGTTGAAATAATCCATCGAGTTGATCTGCAGGGAGATGCCATACTCCCCGTCCAACAACACTTTGGAATAGGTGTTTTCAGTCCAACCATTATGGGAGATCTCACCATCTTTCACTTCCCAGCCCATCGCATAGTAAATATCATCCCCAATGAATGATGAGGGATGGTGCAAGGCATTCATGCTATTCCTTGATAAAATGCTGTTTCCATTAAATGTCCCGTGATTCAATTGAACAATCATATAATTTGCCATGTCTTCTGCGCTGGAAATGATGTATCCAGAAGAGACGGTTCCCTGATGGTTCAATTGCTTTGTTGGGACCTTAAAGCCAAAGGCCGTCTGATATCCGTCCGCGATGATATGATTTGTATCATCTTTAGGGTCAGCATAGGTATGCTTCATGTCTAGCGGTTTGAAGATGAATTCATTTACATAGTCTTTATAGGATTGATTCGTTACTTTCTCGATGACAACACCTAAAATATTATAATTCAAGTTCGAATATTCATAGCGGTCACCGACGGGGTGTTTCAATTCAAGGTCTGCCAAGCTTTTGACATGGTCATCTGATGTTGTATCTCCTTGTGAGATACCCACTTGACCATCATATGTAGAAAGGCCGCTTGTATGGTTCAGTAAGTGTTGAATGGTGATTCGTTTAGATTCGTCTTTATCTGCAATATGGAACCATGGAATATAGGCTTGAACGGGATCTTGTAAGCGAATTTTCCCCTGTTCCACTAACTGCATGATGGCGAGTGCCGTAAACGATTTACTGACGGATCCAAGAACAATGGGCGTTTTCGATGTCATTTTCGTTCCATCTGTCTTTGATACACCATACCCTTGCAAGTATTCCACATGTTCTCCCTTTACAATGGCCAATGAAGCACCGGGAATCTTCAGTCTCTCTATCTCCTTTGTCATAAACGTATCAATGGTAGAAGAATCTAGTTTGGTAGATTCCTGATCATTGGCAAACCCTACTCCAGTAACGCTGGTCATGACCAGGAGTATGGTCATGATGAAACCGGTTATCACGTGTCTTTTTGGCATGTTCTCCATTTCCTTTCTCTCTATCGTACAAAATCCTCTTCTTTGAAATATTGTAAAGATTTAACAGTAAACGGTCAATGGAATTCCAACTAAATGGGTGTACCACGATAAGTCTGTTCGCCCCTAATGTGTAGACGTTTCGTGAATACATCGAGGGAATGCGTGAAAATGGGCATCTGAATCAGTGGCAATACCCATTCTGCACACATATTTTGTGTGGAGGGAGTACTTGAAAGATTGAAAAACTTACAGACTATTTTTTTCAGTGCTCCTTTGCTATTTTAATTCTAATACGGAGGTTTTAAATATGAATGAGTTTCAAAACCAGCTTCAAATGTTGAATGTGGATCAACAGTTTCAGGCCAGTCAACCGGTGTCTTGGGATCCAAATCAGTTTCAGTATCAGCAACCTTCTATGGAAGATTCTCGTCTTATTCCATTTGGATGTTTTGGTTGTCTTGGCTGCTTTGGGTGCTTTATCGGAGGATGTGGAGGATGTGGACGTTGCGGAGGATGTGGACGCTGCGGTCGTTGCGGTCGTTAATCGTTTTAAAAAGAAGAACCGATCCCTGCAGAGTTCCTGCAGGGCTTTTCTCATGGAAATAGACATAAGAGACAAATTGTCATACATAGGATTAGAGGGATAGTCATAAGTAAAGCTTGTGGGTTAGGAGGATCGGAATGAAGAACTTGAACCCTTCTATGCGTCTAAAAGTGAATAGGGATACGTTTTTTCTCCCTGAGCCGAACGGGGGAGTGTATTTTCGGAATAATGTCAGTTCGTTCCGTATGGAAGGTCGCACCATCGTTCAATGGATTGAACAATTATTTCCCATGTTTAACGGGGAGCATGCATTGAGTGAATTGACCGACGGATTGCCTGGACCTTACCGGAATCGGGTCATGGAAATTGCTGAAGTTCTCTATAAGAATGGGTTTGTGCGAGATGTCAGTCAAGATGCGCCCCATCAATTGACGGAGCGGATTGTGAATAAGTATGCCTCTCAAATTGCATTTCTGGACAGCGTTGGCGATTCGGGTGCCCGGCGTTTTCAAGAGTATCGCCAGCAAAAGGTGTTGGCAATCGGTTCAGGCCCATTTTTCACCTCGTTGGTTTCAGCCTTGCTTGAATCTGGATTGCCCGAGTTTCATATTCACATACAGGATATGGAGTCGACCGATAGAAAGAGATTGAATGAACTTGTTGCGCATGCCCGTAAAACGGATGAGGAGGTCAAGGTGGATGAGGTTTCCCGGGATTGGGAGGGGGAACGGGCTTGGAAGGATATCATCCGACCGTATGACTATATCGTATCTGTGTCACAAGAAGACGATGTGGAAGAATTACGAGCACTGCACATGGCTTGCAGGCAAGACGATAAGATGTTTTTCCCCGCCATAAGCCTTAAGCATGTAGGTCTTGCAGGTCCGATGGTGAATGCGGAATCTCTTTCATGCTGGGAATCTGCGTGGCGACGGTTGCACCAATCTGTTTTGAGTGCCGACCAAGAATCCTCAACCTTTTCCTCCACTGCGGGAGCAATATTGGCCAATGTATTGGCATTTGAGTTATTTAAAAGAAGTACAGGTGTGAGCGAGTCGGATCAGAGTAATCAATTTTACCTGCTTAATATGGAAACGTTGGAAGGAGGTTGGCATGCATTTTTACCCCACCCGTTTGTAACGGGTACAGCAACCGCAAAATGGGTCAAGGATCTCGAATCGAGGTTAAAGCAACAAGATAGCCGCGGTGAACCTGGTAAGTTATTTATGGTCTTCAGCCGTTTGACATCTAAACAATCAGGGATTTTCCATAGCTGGGAAGAAGGGGATGTGAAGCAATTGCCGCTTGCCCAGTGCGGCATTCAAGTGGTTAATCCAATGTCGGAGGGACCGGCTGAGTTATTGCCGGCATCCGTCTGTTCAGATTTATTGCATGAAGAAGCAAGGCGGGAAGCGGGACTGACCGGGGTAGAAGTGTATGCTACGGAAACGCTCGAATACCTTGTACCGACTTTATCTCCATTGGATGGAGAAGGTGTAGCTGGATTTATTGGTGTCGGTACGGGAGGGACATTCGCTGAATCTGTGTGCCGCGGTTTGCAAAAATGTTTGGACGATGAATTATCCAAGCGCAGCGAGCAAAATCATTCTTGTGCGCGAATAGAGTTTGATCAGATAGATGATGAGCGCTGCCGGTATTATATGCAAGCATTGACGACGATGGCGGGAAATCCTGTGATTGGTTTAGGTGAAGAAGTATATGGTTTTCCTGTCATATGGGTCGGTACGGGGGAGGATTGGTTTGGCTGCGTTGGGCTGAACAGTACCCTTGCCTTACGGAATGCATTACAGCAGGCAATCATGGCTATCCAAGATAAAACGGGGAAGTTCAAGACACAAGGACTGAAGGCTTCATCCGTGTTTTTGGAAAAAAGGTCGCCGTTGGCATTGAGGATTGAAGCGTGTGAAGAAATAAGAGAATCCGAGGTTTTGCAAGAGGCAATGCAAGTGTTGGACTGGAATGGCATCCGGCTATTGACCTTCGAATTAGAATTGGAACCGATTCTGAAAGAGGAGCTGGCAGGCGTATTTGGGGTAATCCTGCGAGAGGAGGGGTCAAGGTGAAAGCAGTCGTATTGCTTATCGGAGAAGGAGTGTTGACGAATCTGGTACATGGAGAATTGTCAGGCGACTACGAGGTCATCCGCCAGACTGATTTTATGGAGGAGATACCCGCAACCGCTGAACTGGCTCTCGTGCTGCAAGATGCCTGGGATCCCTCTATTCATCTAAAGGCGGAAGAAACCCTGCATATTCCTTGGCTCCGGGGTTTTGTATCATTCGGAGAGGGAATGGTCGGTCCGCTGGTACGAAAGGGGAAGGAAGGGTGTTCACAATGTGCAGATTTACGGCATCTCATGGCGGGAAGCGACCGTAAAGAGATGTGGGATATCCAGAAGCGGTTGCAGGAGGGTGTAGGGATACACCATGATCCCGTGGCATCGCGCATGGGACTTTTGCAAATGGCCTATCTGATTAAAACAGAGGTAAAGAGAATGACCGAGGGAGAACCTATTCAATCGGAACACTCTGTCGCCCTAGTCAATATGAAAACACTGAACATTTCCCGGCATTCCTTTCTGCCAGACCCGGTCTGCCCGGTCTGTAGTTCAATACCGGATGACTCGTCAAGTGCAGCCTGCATTTCATTACAACCAAGTCCGAAGGTTGAGCCCCATAGTTACCGCAGTCGCTCGATGGATGAGTTAAGTCAGGTGCTGGCCAAAGACTATCTTGATTACAGGATGGGCTTTTTAAATAGCAAGATGGTCGATCTTGTACCGCCGTTTGCCGATGTTAGTGTGAATCTGCCCCTGTTCATGGGGGATGAGGGAGCAGCTGGACGGACGAATTCCTATGGGGTAAGCGAGATGACAGCGATTTTGGAAGGCTTGGAGCGGTATTGCGGACTAGAACCGAGAGGAAAGCGGACGGTCGTTCATGACAGCTACAATCGCCTGAAAGATGAAGCGCTGGATCCTAGAAAGCTTGGCGTCCATTCGAATGAAATGTACGATATGCCTGGTTTTCCTTTCAAGCCATTTCATCCAGATTCTCGGATTAACTGGGTTTGGAGCTATTCACTATTACAGGAGCGGCCGATACTGGTTCCAGAGTTACTTGCCTATTACAGCTTGGGCTGTGGGGAGGGTTTTGTTTATGAAACGTCCAATGGCTGTGCTTTAGGTGGCAGTTTGGAGGAGGCCATTCTGTACGGGATCTTCGAAGTGGTGGAACGTGATTCATTTCTGTTGACTTGGTATGCACAGCTTCCACTTCCCCGTCTTGATCCGTATTCGGCAAATGATGAAGAATTGGCATTGATGATGGACCGGGCGCGTGCAGCAGCTGGATATGACATTCATTTGTATAACGCAACGATGGAGCATGGAATTCCGAGCGTGTGGGCGATGGCGAAAAACAAGAAACACAAAGGATTGAACCTCATCTGTGCAGGCGGGGCCCATTTGGATCCGGTCCGGGCGGCGAAAAGCGCCATTCATGAGTTGGCGGGCATGATGCTGACCCTTGACGAGAAATTCGAAGCGAATCAGGAAGAGTATGAGAAGATGCTGGATGATCCTTACCTCGTGCAGCAGATGGATGATCATGGCATGTTATTTGGACTGAAGCAAGCGGAAGGACGGTTGCGTTTTTTACTCGAAGAAAATCGGCCATTGCGTACATTCGACGAGGAATTCAAGGGTTGGGAGTATCATGATGATTTAAAGGAAGACCTGCAGGGCGTTCTGTTACAGTTTCAGCAGCATGGCCTCGATGTGCTTGTGGTTGATCAGACGACGCCGGAGCTTACCAAGAATAACCTACATTGCGTGAAAGTATTGATTCCCGGGATGCTACCGATGACATTCGGCCACCATCTCACCCGCGTAACGGGGCTGGATAGGGTTTTGAAAGTCCCTATGGAACTCGGATATGTGAAACGACCAATGACAATGGAACAACTTAATCAAGATCCGCATCCATTTCCATAAGCGACGGTTAGGAGGCAGGAGATGAAGCTAGATCAATTTCTGTACAATCTTCAGTTCGACACAGAGAAAGTAAGGCCGCCTGACTGGGAAGTGGATTGGGAGGATGCCCCGCTTTCTTATAAACTCTATCGCGATTTGCCTGTCTTCCCGTTTTCATCAGACGTGCCGCTGACACTGGAAACATGTGAGGCATCCTCCCCACCTGACTTCAATGGTATCGGTCATTTTCTTTGGTATGTATTCGGCCTTACTCAAGTGAGTCAGTTCATGAACGAGTCGGAAAAAGTGGAATACATGCAGACGTTTCGCCGATTTGCTCCTTCAGGAGGGGCGCTGTATCCAAACGAACTGTATGTCTACCTGAAAATCGTGGATTTGCCTGTTGGCGTGTACCACTATGATGTGGCACACCACCGTTTGGCATTATTGCGAGAAGGGAATTTTGATGACTATTTGGACCAGGCCCTTGGCAACCGTTGTGATATGTCAGCCAGCTTTGGAACAGTTTTCGTGTCGACGATGTTTTGGAAAAACTTCTATAAATACAACGATTTTTCCTATCGATTGCAAGGATTGGACGCAGGTGTCCTGATTGGCCAATTACTGGAGGTGGCGAAAAGGTTTGGTTTTTCTACGGGCGTTGCCTTTCAATTTCTGGACCGGGCCATTAACCATCTGATTGGGTTATCGGAACAGGAAGAGAGCGCATATGCCATCATCCCTTTATACGCAGGACCTTCAAATGAATGTACGTTTGGAAGTGAAGCAGGCCAAACGTTCACCGCTACTGAATTATGTGAAGAGTTACCAGCGATATCATGTCAGCATTATGTACGTTCGAAGAGAATCAAAAAGTATCCCATGTTACTTTCAATGAATGAGGCTTCCATGATCGACTCAACCCAATCATTTCGGAGAATTATGAAAAAGGAAGAGATGAATGGAAAAGAAAAAGAGGTACATCTGCCCCCCGTGGAGAGATTGCCGTATGACTTGGCAGCCGTTTGCCGAAAGCGGTTTTCGCCGGAAATGGATTTTTCTTTAAGTAAAGTGAGCCAGGTCCAGCTAGCGACTTTGCTAAAGGAAGCGACGGACTCATATTCGTATACGAATGATTTGGATGGAGAACGGGAAAATTCAAATGACCTTGTCACCATATATGCTTGTCTGCATCAAGTGGAAGGCATATCAGATGGTGCCTATTATTACGATCGATCTGCGCATTCCTTACGTCAGGTGGAGCTAGGAGATTTCCGAGTCCCGTTGCAATATGCCCTTTCACTGGATAATGTGAATTTACAGCAAGTACCGCTCTGCCTGCATGTGGCAGGAAACAAGGACTACCTTAAAAATGAGCTAGGATACAGGGGATACCGCATTCAACAAATGGCAGCCGGGATGCTCGTCCAGCGACTATTATTAGCAGCGACAGCACTCGGGATGGGAGGTCATCCCCTTCTCGGCTTCGATGTGAACGTATGTGATGACATATACAGAATGGGTTCACTCGGAAAAACAAGCTTAATCCAAATTCCAATCGGACCATATCGAGGACGTCCATGGTTAAAAGGAAGTTTGCATAGTTAATATAACGCCGGAAGCAAAGAAGCCGCTCTCTTTTAAACAAGAGAGGGGCTTCTTTGTCTTAATTGGGAAGGAAAGTGTATTGATGAATGGTCCAAGCAATTTGGTTCCTTCTCTCATAAACTAATGAGACACAATTAAAGGAGTGGTGAAAATTGAGCAAATGCGGTAAATGTAGGCATAAAGATTGTCGCTGCAAATCAAAGAAATGCCGTGATTGCGGGCATAAAAAGTGCCGTTGCGAAGAAAGTTCACAACAAAATGTTAATCAAAAAGTTAGAGTGAGAGTGAACGCACCGGCCGGAGCAACAGGAGCCACGGGAGCACCAGGTCCAACCGGTCCAACCGGTGGAGGAACAGGAGTACCGGGGGCAACAGGGGCACCGGGAGCAACAGGAGCAACAGGAGCCACGGGTGCCACGGGAGGAAGTCCTGGTTTCGCTTATATCTATGATACAACCGCTCAAACTCTTGCAGCGGGTGATTCCGTCACATTTAACACAAACGGCAGCATAGAACCACCAGGGTTTGTCACGCATGTCCCGGGATCGACTGATATTACGATTACCCAAACAGGCACGTACCTCATCACCTATGAAGTATTTCCGCAACAAGGTACGTCGGCATTCGCTTTATTCGCTAATGGTATTCAAATTCCTGGTTCCAATTATGGCAGTGGTTCTGGTAACCAAACGTATAGCGGACAGGTTATCGTCACATTAGCTGCCGGAACCGTTATTACCTTACGTAATATTGACGGAGAGACTGTGCTGAACGATACGATAAGTGGTCCAGGATCCGCAGCTACCTTAAGCGCATCCCTTGCCATTCAACGGCTTGTGTAATCGTTCCCGAATAGGGTTCTAACCTTTTAAGGAACTGGATACAGTTCCTTTTTTCATACATAGAAGAGGCGAAGATGCCTTTCTGAAACTCGTTCTGTAAAGTGGGAAAGCTACGAACTGTTCATTCATTGGTGTGGCGGGTATGTGTGAAATTGGGCCTATTCTTGGTTTCAGACGTCTCGATTTTTCTTAAATGTAGAAGTCATAACCGCTTTTTTATTGAGGTTATATTATCATTGTTTAGAATCGCACAAAAAGGCCGCCAATTGGCTGCCTTCTTAAGGTGCGAACGTAAGTGGTCATTCCTATTTTTCTTCAGATGGCGACAGGGTGTATTTATTTAAAAGTTACCAGCCAATTAAGCGTGTTGTCGCCAAAATCTGTTAGCCTATAAACAAAGTTTTGTTTTTGCCATGCTGCTAGGCTACCTGTATGCTTGGCATCGATATGCAAATGTCCATGCTTCTTAGGTATTGGCATCATATGTGTTTCCAAAAACTCCACAGTTTCTTTCGCTGTCGCTAAACTTTCTTCTGATTTTTCCGTTGTGGAACGGGCTATGATGGCCCAGCGTCCCTCATTCCAACTTGTAAATAATGAGCCTGCGCCCCCATCTTGATAACCAGTTATGCCATGCCCTAATTCAACCGCTTCACCATCTTTGAAAACGGTTTGATCTATTTCTTCACTTGCTGCTTTTTCATTTTCATATTGAGTAATGACCAACTGGCCAACTAATTGCCCTGTCTTTTTTATCTTTGGATCGTTAATCTCTAATTGTTTGTCTGTATTATAAAATGTAAAACTCGCTTTATTCTGTGTGGAAGACGCGATAGCCGTTAAATACTTTCCTTTTGTCACAGGGAAATTTGATGGTAGCTTAATGCCCCATTCACCCGGGATGATACTTTGGAAATCTGCTTTTTTTACTGTGCTGTCACTTGCTACATTCTTATTCGGGTTACCAGCTTCTTTTGTTTCAGTATTTACCTCTTCCGTTTGGTCCTTATCTGTTTCAGCATTGACTTCTTCCGTCTGGCTCTTATCTGTTTCAGCATTGTCTACCGTTTGTTCAGGATTTTGTTTTTGTACCGCCTCTTTATCTTCATTTCCGCAAGCAGTCATCATCACCATCATAAATGTTAAAACGAATAGATATTTCAGCGTAATCCCTCTTTTCTTTTTTAGTTAACTTCCCTAACTATTTTACCATAAAAATTCCAATTGTTCCGGGGAGCCGTCTCCAACTAACATGTTCGATAGCCGTCAAAACTCAAACTAAGAAATACAAACGTTTCGTGTGCAAGTCTGAAATCCAAAATGAAAAGCAGCAGTTTCAGGGTCCATAAATAAAGATGTACTTGGTGTAGAAGAAAGAGAATGGAAAGGGGGGACTGCAGAGTCAGTAGTGGGTAAAGCAAAAGTCCATACAAGTAAATCTCGGAATGGCATGATAGCGATTACCTTACAGGTTATATCAAGCCAATCGAATGTCTCGACTATAAATGGATAAAAGTTTAATTAAATGTGAATGCACCAACTTTAGCAGCAAAAGATGGTGCATTCAAATAGTTTAAAGGGCGGAAAGAATAACCATTTGTTTTAATTTCCGCCTTCTAATATAAAGGCTTAAATGCTGCGTTCGATACAACCAATTAACCGTTTCTCAATGTCCAGGGCGAATGCTTTCATATCATCATTCTCAAGCATTTCAATCAAGGAAGAAGGTTTTGGCATACCAACTTTTGTGACATGATCATCTTCATAGATCACGATTTTACATGGCAAGAAATACCCAGCTAGCAGATTTTTAGAAAGGATATGTTGAGCTTCTTTCGGGTTACATACTTCTAACACCGTATATGGAGTATTGAACTCCATGCCTTTTTTCTGAAGCTTTGCCGTTAAATTAAAATTCCACAATACTCCAAACCCTTCACTTTTCAGATTTTCCTCCAATGAAGCAATGGCTTGTTCTGAGCTTTTCTCTGTTGATACCGTATAGTCGAACATCATTTACCCTCCGTATCTTAATGAAAAATAATAGTTTTAGAATTGTACACTCATTTATGGTATTCCCTATAGCGGAAATCATAAACAGGGCAACAGTCCCTATTCATTAGGGGGGCAATGATCGTTGCTCTTTCTTCTAATTGATAAAGAGTTCCTCTTCACCAATTCTTATCCCAGGCATTAAATAATAGGAAGATGCCTGGTTGAAAAAAGGATTGACACAGTGGTTCAATCCAACTATACTAGCTAATAATTATAAAACACACTAAACTAATAAGAATAATCAGCTGATTGGAAAACCAAAGGCATCCGTCCCATATCTATGGGCGATTTGCGTTTGGTTTTTTTTATTGTACAAGGGGGATATAGACATGGAGATTTTTTGGTTTTTACCAACGGCGGGAGAAGGCAGGTATTTGGGTACGGAGCATGGTAAGCGTGAGGTTACGATTGATTATCTTGAGCAGGTGGCGAAAGCCGTCGACACACTCGGGTTCGATGGGGCGCTGCTGCCGACAGGGGTGGCATGTGAAGATTCCTGGGTCATCGCGTCGAGTCTTGTCCCATTGACGAAACGGATGAAGTTCCTGGTGGCGGTCCGTCCTGGTTTCGTCGCTCCGCCCGTTGCTGCGCGGATGGCGGCGACTCTGAATAAAATTTCGGGAGGACGTCTCCTGCTGAATATCGTACAGGGTGGGGACCCCAAGGAATTGGCCGGGGACGGAATCCATTTGACGCATGATCAACGCTATGAAATGAGCGACGAGTTTTTATCTATATGGAATCAATTATTTAAGCAGGAATCCGTAACCTTCAAAGGGAATTATTATAATATTGAAAATAGTCGACTCCATCCTTCGACTCCTAAGCAATCTCCGGCCTTATACATTGGCGGGACATCCGCTTCCGCATATGAAGTGGCGGCGAAGCATGTTGATCATTATCTGACTTGGGGGGAACCAGTCGATGTGGTCAAAACAAGAATCGACACTGTAAGAGAATTGGCGAAACAACAAGGGCGAGAGGTGAAGTTTGGCATAAGGCTTCATGTAATCGTCAGGGAGACGGAGGAAGAAGCCTGGGCCGCAGCGGATGAACTAATCAAGTATGTTGATCAACATACGATTGATGAAATGAGAAAGAAAATGGCTGGTTTCGATTCCAATGCGCAGAACAGGATGAGCGATATCTCGTACAAAAACAGGGATTCGCTTGAAATCAGTCCTGGACTTTGGGCAGGAATTGGTTTGGCCCGCGAAGGTGCTGGAACGGCTTTGGTGGGAGATCCCGACCAGGTGGCCAGTAATATCAAAAAGTACCAGGAAGCGGGTGTAGACACTTTCATTCTATCTGGTTATCCACACTTGGAAGAATCATATAGGGTTGCGGAATTGCTTTTTCCAAAATTAAAGGGATTGAAATAAGTAAAAAAGATAGGGGGGAATAACATGAAAAGGAAGTTATCGGTTTTATTGGTATGTATCATGATGGCGGTGCTTGTCATCGGATGTTCTTCGAAAAGCTCTACAGATGAAGGCGGGAAAACAACAATTAGCTTCATCCATTGGCGCGGGGAAGACAGCAAGGCATTCAAGGAGCAGATTTCTAAATTCGAAAAGGAAAATCCGGATATCAAGGTCGATATGACGGTATACCCTTCTGAGGAATACCAATCGACCGCTCAGACCATCCTGAAGGACGGCTCGACGGGGGACGTGTTCACGGCATTTCCGGGATCACAATTCGAGATTTTGAAGAAAGCCGATCTGTTCACGGATCTTAGTGGCGAAGATTTTGTGGGGAAATTCAATCAAAGTCTAATCGAAGTCGGACAGGATGGCGGGAAGCAATTAGCGCTTCCGCTTCAGCTCGTTTTCAACCAGCCCGTCTACAATGCCAGCCTTTTTGAAAAATTAGGACTAGAACCAGCCAAGGACTGGGATGGCTTCCTTGAACTATGCGAAAAATTGAAAAAGGCAGGCTACCTACCCATCGCCTTCCCAGGAGCTGATATTGGACCAGGTCAGCTGATCAACACGATGGTCATGAACAATGCGCCGGACGAAGAAGTTTTCACGAAATTAGTGAATGGGGAGAATGAGCTGACGGAAGATTGGTGGGTCAAAACCCTATCGCAATTTAAGGAGCTTGTTGATAAAGGCTATATTTCTAAAGATTCCCTAAGCGTGAAGCATGATGGTGCAATTGCCTTGGTGGCCCAGGAAAAAGCGGCAATGCTGGCTACTGGATCCTTTGCGATGGCTAACATCCAGGCAATCAATCCGGACATCAAACTGAAGATGCTTGCACCGATTACCGTTTCAGAGAGTGAGGCAAAATACGAAGGTGTCCATACGACAACCTTCATGCTCGCGGTGAACAGCAAGTCGAAGAAACAAGAAGCAGCCAAGAAATTCATTGATTTCTTGACAGAGCCGGAAAACGCGTCGGCCTACGCCAATGAAACAGGTCAGCTTTTAACATTGAACGATATTGATTATAAGTCGGATATTCTGAAGGATTCAACGGAATGGATGGATAAAAAAACAAGGTTCCAGCCGAGGTATACAATTACTAATGCGAACGTGGAGAAAGCCGTCCTGTCTTCCATCCAGGCAGTCATCGGCGGAACGGAACCGGCTAAAGCGGCAAGTGATGCCCAGAAAATCGTCAAACAAAATATCGATGAATGAAAAGCGTACGGAGGGAGAAAATCTTTCTCTCTCTCTTTCTTTTGTCTGTTAGGGGAGGTTGTGCATCATGTTGAAGAAGAATAAACGATTGTTCCTGTTTATTGCACCAGGTTTACTTCTGTATCTCATCTTTTTCATCTATCCTACGCTTAGCGCGCTTTTCTATTCCTTCACAAACTGGGATGGCATCACACCCGATTATCAGTTCGTCGGGTTTGATAACTATGTGAAGCTAGTGACCGAGGATAGCATTTTTGCGAAGGCCTTTACGAATAACATTAAGTTCATGCTGTTCGTCGTGATTTTCCAAACAATCCTTTCCCTGCTGTTCGCCTTATTTTTAATCAAGAACTCAAAGGTTAATGTGTTTCTCCGGGCGTTGTACTTTTTCCCGACGATTCTGTCCTCGGTATCGGTCGCATTCATCTGGACCTTCATTTATGATCCGAACATGGGGTTATTATCAAGTCTGCTTTCGGACCTGAACCTCGAAGTTCTATCACAGAATTGGCTGGGGGATGAGGATATCGCCATCTTCTCGATTGCAGCCGTTCAAGTTTGGTTCCATACGGGGCAGATGCTGATCATCTTTGTCGCTGGACTTCAGGCGATTCCAAGCGAATTGTATGAGGTGGCGAGAATCGAAGGGGCCAGTCGCTGGCAGACGTTCCGCACGGTAACTTGGCCGCTTGTCGCACCGGCAGCTACGATTGTCATTGCCTATACGACGATTCAGTCGTTCAAGGCGTTTGACTTAATCTTCGCCATGACCAAAGGGGGGCCAAACTACTCGACGGAGATACTGGCAACCTTCATCTATACCACGGCGTTCCGTAGCTTCAAGTTTGGTTATGCTTCAGCTGAATCGGTACTGTTCATGATATTGATGGCGGTTATTACATATGTTCAATTCAAAGCCTTACGGGCCGATCGAGTAAACTATTAAGGGGGGCCGCAACTATGAAACTTTCAAAAACGGTACTGATGCTTTTATATGCGGCATTGATCATCATTCCGGTCCTGACGATTCTCCTGTCGACGTTCAAGCCCATGTCCGAAATGTACAGCAATGTGCTGGGATTGCCGGAAGCCTTTCAGTTGGATAATTATGTCGACGTGTTCATGAATCAGTCGATGGGGACCTATTTTAAGAACAGCTTGACCGTCACATTGGTATCCGTCATCCTGACCTTGTTTTTCGCAAGCCTGATTGCCTTTTCGATTGTGAGGATGGGTGGCTGGGCCGGTGGACTTTTGTTCAGCTTCTTTGCAATCGGAATGATGGTCCCGGCCCAAACGAACATGATTCCACTTTATCAGCTCATGTATGATTGGGGATTGACGAACAGCCTGATCGGTTTGATGATTGTCAATATTGCAGTGACGATGCCAGTCGGGGTATTCATCCTGACCGGTTTCATGAAGTCGCTGCCGAAGACGATATTCGAGGCAGCCATCATGGATGGTGCTGGCAACTGGCAGATGTATAGCCGCATTGTCCTGCCGCTATCCCTGCCGTCCTTGTCGGCAACGGCGATCTTCCTGTTCGTGATGCACTGGAACGATCTTCTCTATCCGCTTCTGTTCATCACGCAGGACGAGTTCAAGACCCTTCCGCTTGCCCTGCTGGAATTCCAGGGTGAATACATGACGAATTATCCGCTTCTGTTTACGGGAGTCATCATTGCTTCAGCACCAATGGTCATCATCTATGTATTTTTGCAAAAGTACTTCATCGCCGGCATGACGGCCGGTGCAGTGAAAGGCTAATAAAAAAGAAGAGGTGTCGGTTATGGAACGAGTTACACTGCAAGAAGGTTTGTCTTTTTCAAGAATCGTCCACGGGCACTGGAGGGCGGCGGACTGGAATAAGTCCACACAGGAATTCTTAACTCTAACCCAGCAATGTCTCGAGTTGGGAATCACCACCTTCGATAACGCGAATATTTACGGTGATTACACATGCGAAGGGCTTTTCGGCAAGGTGCTGAAAGCCCAACCCGGCCTTCGGGACCGAATTGAAATCGTGACGAAATGTGGCATTAAGCTTGCCAATGGCAAAAATGGCTTCTCGCTCAATCACTATGATTCCAGCAAGGAGCATATCATCGAGTCGGCAGAGCAATCCTTAAAGGAACTGAACACGGATTATCTTGATGTCCTGTTGCTGCACCGCCCGGATGTGCTCCTCGATCCCGAGGAAGTAGCGGAAGCCTTCACACTTTTGAAAAAACAGGGGAAGGTCAGGCATTTTGGCGTATCCAACTATCTTCCATCACAGGTGAACATGCTTCAGGCATCCCTGGACATGCCCCTTGTGACGAACCAGGTAGAGCTCTCGGTCATTTATCGAGACAACTTCGAGAATGGCGTACTGGACCAGTGCATAGAGAAGAAGATGCCGCCAATGGCCTGGTCGCCGCTCAATCAGGGACTTGTCTTCACCAGTGAATCGGAAAAAGCAATCCGGGTGCGAGACGCCCTGAAGAAAACTGCGGCTGAAATCGGGGCGAACGATATAGACGAAGTCATGTACGCATGGTTGATGAAGCATCCGGCTGGCATCATGCCAATCGTGGGATCTGGACGGATCGAACGCATCCAATCAGCGGTCAATAGCCTATCGCTTACGCTCGACAGGCAGCAATGGTATGAAATTTGGGTCAGCTCTCGTGGCCGGGATGTGGATTGATGCAAAAAAAAGGCAGGCGCCTGAATTAAAGTGTACCCCTTGTAAAGGACATTTTAAAAAAGCCTAGGCAACTTGTTGAAGCTGCTGTCTGTATTTTGCAGGCGGCAGCTTTTTTAAATTCCATTGGCCACGATAATGATTATAGTAGATCATATAACTCTTGATTTCTCGTTTCACTTGCTCGAATGTTTCGCATTCTTTAATGTTTGTTTCATCTTTCAAATGGCCAAAAAAGGATTCCTGCGGGGCATTGTCCCAACAGTTTCCACGTCGCGACATGGATTGACCTAGACCCATTTTCTTGAGTAATGCTTGGAATTGGGGATTTGTATAATGAACCCC